>JAEUSK010000198.1 GCA_016787925.1 bacterium
TGGAGCAACGATAGTCATGACGCACTCCGATACTTCTCAAAATCTGACGCTGTATGACCGGGTCGCAATTGCGAATGAAAACAAGTGCGACCTTTTTGTAAGCATCCACCACAATGCATTGCCGGATGGAGTAAACCCTTTTATCCAATCTTTGGGTCCGTCCGTGATCTATTATCATCCGCAAAGTAAGAAACTGGCCGAGTCTATACAAAAAAAACTTGTCAAACAGACCAAACTGCCTGATTTTGGGGTCTTTCAAGGCAATATGGCGGTTTGTCGTAATGCAGAAATGCCGGCGGTGTTGGTTGAGTGCGCATTCTTAATTTTGCCGGATCAGGAGAAGATGATTGTTGATCCAAAATTTCAGAAGAAAGCGGCGCAAGGCATCAAAGAGGGAATTAAAAAGTTTTTAAAATAGGTGATTAAAAATTGACGGTGTATTTTCAAGAAAGTGAATTACCTATGGTGTCCGAAAGTCTGCCAAAAAGAATGATCATTCACAGACGCGATGAAATTGAACGGTTATTCCAATCCGGGAGGAAAATTTCCGGCCAATTTGTTTATTTTCTGTATCTGCCGATCGAAGAAACGAAATTGGTACCTGTGCAGATCGGGTTTATGTGCGGAAAAAAGATCGGCAATGCAGTCACCAGAAATTATTACAAACGACTATTGCGGGAAGTTTTTCGGAAAAATAAATCATTTTTCAAAGGGTTCCAGACATTGATCATCGCACAGAATTCGATACCGCGCTCTGATTTTACGTCACTGCAGGAAGACATCATATTAACGGCTAAGAGACTAAAATGAGTGGCACATTATACATCGTGTCGACGCCCATCGGCAATCTTGAAGACATTACGCAACGCGCGCTGCGTATCCTAAAGGAAGTCGATCTCATTGCCTGTGAAGATACGCGGCAAACTCGTAAACTCCTTGATCATTATCAGATCAAAAACCAGCTCACGAGTTTTTTTGAACATAACGAAATCAGAAAAATACCCGAAGTGATCGGCGCACTCCAATCGGGGAAATCTGTTGCGGTCGTTTCCGATTCGGGAACGCCGACGATCTCTGATCCTGCATTTAAATTAGTTCGTGAGGCGCGCACTCAAGGAATTACTGTGGTCCCGGTACCCGGCGCCAATGCAGCCCTGGCGGCGATATCGGTCTCCGGCCTGCCAACGGACAGTTTTATTTTTGAAGGATTTTTACCGCATAAAAAAGGGCGCCAAACCGCGTGGAAAAAATTGGCTGATGAGGACCGGACAATTATCTTGTATGAATCGCCGCATCGTGTGTTAAAAACTTTGGCTGAAATTCAGGAGTATTTAGGCGAAAGGCATGTGGTCATCGCGCGAGAATTGACTAAGAAATTTGAGGAAGTTCTGCAGGGAACGCCTTCCGAATTAAAAGCCCATTTCGAGAAACTCGAGCCGAGAGGTGAATTCGTGATTCTAATTACCGGTAAGAAATACTTCGAGAAACATTTTAAATAGGCTAAGAACGCTTCTTCACTTTTGAATATTCATTTGACATTGGAAATGATTTTTAGTATACATAGGGCGTTACAAAAAATAGCGAAAGGAATTTGAATTGATTGAATTAGTTTTCTTGCCGGTGTTAATATTTGCCGTTGTGATCCATGAGTGTGCGCACGGCCTTGTGGCTAAATGGTGCGGCGACGATACGGCCGACCGTGAAGGGCGCATAACGCTCAATCCTATTAAACATACTGATTTGTGGGGAACAATTATTATACCTGTTCTTCTAGCATTGAGTGGTTCTGGCCTAATGTTCGGTTGGGCAAAGCCCGTTCCAGTGAATCCTAATAATTTTCGAAATTATCGACGTGATGATATATATGTTTCCATGGCAGGACCGGCGTCTAACTTCATTCTAGCTCTTATTTCAGCGTTCTTGATAGTGATCTTGTCACTAGCGTTTCCATCGTTTTTTACGGATACACTCACTAATAGACCAAATGACACTTTCTTATTGAAGCTTCTCTGGAATAGTATTTTCATTAATATTATTTTAGCCGTTTTTAATTTGATTCCAATACCTCCGCTGGATGGATCACATGTTATTGCTAGTTTTTTACCTCCAAATCTTGCAGACCAGTATCGTAGCTTGGGTTTTACAGGTATGTTTATATTGGTAGCATTGATGGCAACAGGTATTATAGGTCGGGTAATAACGCCTATTCTTGATTTTTTATTAATCTTGATAGCAGAGCTGATTCATAGACTTCTCAATTAATTCCTAAGGAAATGATTCTCCAGCACGAACTGAGAACACTGCGCCTTATTCATCCTTTCATTCTCTCTGATTCCCGTATTGAAACCAAAGACGTTTTCATCATTCGCATCGAACATGAAGGCATCACCGGAATAGGGGAGTCTTCTCCTTCGCGATATTACGGGGAACCGCCGGAAAGTGTGTTGGAATGTCTTGGCAAGACCGCTGTCCTGCTATGCCAATTCAAAGACCCATCTGCGATTGACGATATCATGCGATTGCTTCTACAGCATTTTCCTGAAAATAGTTCCGCGCGGTCCGGAATTGACATGGCACTCCATGATTGGGTAGGGAAAAAATCACAATTACCTCTTTATAAATTTTTCGAATTGGATCAGGCAAGAACCCCATTCACCTCTTTTACAATCGGTATTGACGAGCTAAGCGTAATAGAACAAAAAATTCGTGAAGCGGAATCCTATCCAATCCTTAAAATAAAACTGGGCGTGGGCGAGCAGGATTTTGAGATCATTAAAACCATCCGAAAGGTGACCGATAAAATACTGCGTGTGGATGTAAACGAAGGATGGAACAAGGAAGAAGCTGCGAATAAGATCGACTGGTTGGCGGGACAGGGCGTCGAGTTGATCGAGCAGCCATTGCCGAAAGAAAACAATGACGATATGATCTGGCTCAAGCAAAGATCCAAGTTACCGCTTTTTGCAGATGAAAGCGTCAAAACAAACGAGGACATTTCAGCGCTGCAGGAGTGTTTTCACGGGATTAACATCAAACTGGATAAATGC
>JAEUSK010000201.1 GCA_016787925.1 bacterium
GTAACGCCGTCCTTAAGCCATTGATAACTTTTGGCAGTCCCGCCGACGGGAATTGAAGCAACACTCATTGTAATCCCGACCCCTGACGCAACTAATGTGTCCCTTAATATTCCCACACTGTCTTGGGGCGCATATTGAAAAGTATTCGACGCCCTGCCTATATTGGGTTGGATGTCCTCAAATGTAAATTGATTGTTCTGCGCGTAAAAACTGCCAAGGCCTGTCATACCCGTCAGTGCAGGTAGGCCGCTCAGCTTGTTGTTATTAAGATAGAAATAGTACACGTTAGGCATATTGAGGAAGGGCAATGCCCCTGTAAACTGGTTATAAGATAAATTCATATAACCCATATTTGAGAGAGTGCCAAATTGACTTGGAATCTGTCCTGTCAATTGATTACCGCCAAGATCCAACGATGATAAGTTCGTCAGGTTTCCGATGAGAGGTGAAATAGAGCCTGTACGGTTACAGTTGTACAGCTGCAGACTAGTTAGGTTTGTCATATTATAGATGAAACCGGGGATGGTATCTGCAGAAAAATTATTTCCACCTAAATCGAGTCCTTGAAGTTTAGTCAGCCCACCGATCCAGGATGGAATAGCTCCGGTAAGTTGATTGCCCCCAAGGCTCAGCTGAAAGAGGCTTGTATCCGCCGATAAATTGGGCAGGCTGTTTATGTTACAGTTACCTAAATACAGAAATTGTAGATTTGGCATACTTGCAAATGCTGTGGGTAACGCACCGGCGGTCAATTGATAATTCGAGCTGATGTTTAGCTCGGTCAATTGTGTTGCATTGGCTAATTCTGGCGGAATAGTCCCCGTGAATTCATTCTGGTATATTCTCAACGCACGAAGCGCAAGCATAGTATTCCAGAAAGTTGGGATTGTACCAGAGAATTTATTGGCGCCGAGGTCCAATGTGACCAACCGGGTCAGCTGCTGAAACTTATAGGACAACGTTCCGGTGAATCCATGCGGATCGTGGTACCGCTGGCCGTACAAATCGAGGCTGATAAGTGCCCTCAATTGAAAAAGTGTATCGGGAAGCGTACCACTCATGCTGTTAAATCCGAAATAAACATACGACAAGCTGTCTAAGCTTCCGATCGATAGAGGCATGGATCCTAAAAGACCGTTATTGTATAGAGACAGGTGCGTCACGCGGTTGAAACTACTATTTACCGTTACACCATACCACGTGTTAATGGGATTATTTGACATCCAGTTTGTTTGATTGGTCCAATTCGCGCCGTCCAGGTTAGTGTAGAACTCCCGCAGCGCCAGCGAATCTCTTTGTCTTCCGGTCTGTGCCTGCGATGATGTAACGGCAGTCAATAATAGGAGCAGGGTTAGTAGAATCTTTTTCATTTTAGTCTCTCCTCAGCATTTTTTGTAGGTGGTGGTCAGTTAGGGAATACAGGGTCTGGAATGCCTGACGCGCCGCTGCCGCCGCCCTTTTTTGCGCCGCCAAGCAGTACGGCCGCGCCGCCTCCCAGGACCGCTACGCCGCCAACCACATACCACAAGGTTTTACTTTTTCCTCCGCCGCCTGAGACTTTTTCCTCTGCGGGCGCTTTCTCTTTTTTCACTTTTTCTTTGGTCTCGGTCAGAACTTTGCCTGCAAACGAATTGGCAATTACTTTCATGACATCGAGCATGCCGTCGATCTCGCCTTTATAATCCTGCGTCTTCGATTGCAGGATCTTACCCGATTCGACGTCAATGAGGCGCAAGTCGATCGTATAGGTCGAGCCTAGTTTACCCAGATCGCCGGCGATCATTTGCGTCACGCCGAGCAACTGCCCGACCTGCACGGCGCATTCCGCGGAATTACATTCATCGGAAAGGTTGAAATCCTGCGCCTTCAAAATATCGTTCATTTTTTCCCGTTCCACCACATCGAAAACCTGTGTCTGCACCAAAATACCCCGAAAACGATTGGCCAGGGTAGACACTTCCTGCGGCGTAAGCCCGCCGGTGGTCTGGAAATCAAGAACGGCAACCGAAGTCTTCTTGACCTGGGAAAAAGATGTACCCAAACTGAGCACTAACAGAATAATTGAAAAGTAGGTTTTCATACGGCATTAGTCTCCTCGTCGTTTAGAAGCTTAGTTCTAGAATTTTAATTGTTAATTTTTGATTTTAGAAAAAAATCAGAACATATAACAAGGAATGAATATTGAAAAAGTGAAAAGACAGTTGTGTCGATTCAAAAAAACCAACTTAAATGCATGCGAAAGCGTTATCATTCTCATTGAAAATAGAAACGTCCATCAAAAATAAGGCCGGTAAACACGCAAACATATTTTGTTTCTTGTTTAGTCTTATCCATTCGAACCTATTTTATTGCTGCGTCGTTTCCAGCATCTTCAGGATCTCGCCTTCGATTTTCTTTTCGTCGCCTTCGACGTATCCTTTTTTATAGAAATGGATAGTGCCTTCTTTATTGATCATGACGAGCGTCGGGAGGACGGCGAGGGCATTGCCTCCGTCCTTGACGTTAAATTTTTCCGACACTTTCCCGTAGATATCGAGAAGAATCGGAAGACGGATAGGATTTTCATTCAGGTATTTTTTTATTTTTTCTTTATCTTCCGCGACATTGATGAGATAGAATTTGACGTCGGTATATTTGGCGGCGAGAATCTCCAGTTCAGGAATTTCTTTCTTACACGGAATACACCACGTGGCAAAAAAGCTGATGACTACGTTATTGCGTTCCTTGCGGCCTTTGGGCAGATTGCGCGTATCCCCG
The DNA here is from genome assembly GCA_016787925.1 of bacterium. Classification (GTDB taxonomy): domain Bacteria; phylum CLD3; class CLD3; order SB21; family SB21; genus SB21. The sequence goes on from JAEUSK010000201.1 coordinate 2,758, forward strand.
TAATAATCCCGGGAGAAGAATTCGCTGCCATCCAAATGTTTCAGAAAAAAATTAGGCGAGGGCGAACCGATTTCCAGTAAAGTATCTTTTTGGGCATTTGCGGGATAAAATGATACCGAAAGGATAAAAAGCGCTGATGATAAAAGTTTCACGGAGCATTTCCTCGGTTGGTTGAATACAACTACAGCGATCAGGAATTCGTCGTCAGGCTGAGAACCTTAACAGTCAAATATAATAAAAACCATGCCTGCAAATCAAACAAAAAGAATAAAAAAGGCGGTTCTTAAGAAACCGCCTTTTTACCGCCAAATCCGAATCCAGGTTGGTCATTATTTCTTGACGACCCACACTTTGACCTTGCCGACGACGTCGGTATGGAGTTTGATATCCACCGTGTAGAGCCCGAGAGCTTTGATCGGCTCATCCAGAATAATTTTCCGTTTATCTACTTCCAGCCCTTGCGAGATTAGGTTGTCCGCAATGTCCTGTGACGTAACGGATCCAAAAAGTTTATCTTCTTCTCCAACCGAAACCGCGATCGTCACCGACGCGGCTTCCAGTTTCTGCGCCATTTCTTCCGACAGGACCTTTTCTTTTGCAATTCGTAAAGCAATTTGTTTTTTCTCGTTATCGTATACGGATTGGTTTGCTTTGGTGGCGATCAACGCAAGCCCTTGCGGAACGAGGAAGTTTCGCGCATATCCGGGTTTGACGTCGACGATCTCGCCGGCATTACCCAGATTCTCGACGTTATTTCTTAATATTACTTTCATACATTTTCTCCGATGGTTATAATAATGTTCGTTGCTTGCCCGGGCGCTTATCGCGTCATATCCGACACAAACGTCAGCATGGCCAGATGGCGCGCATGTTTGATCGCATTGACCAGCTGGCGCTGATGTAATGCGCAAACGCCGCTCGTTCTGCGGGTCAAAATACGGCCTTGTTCCGATGTGAATTTTGACAGCCGTTTTGTATCGCGGTAATCCACAAAGAAGGTCTTATCTTCGCAGAAGGGACAATTCTTGTGTTTGAGGGCCGCGTTCTTTTGATTCCTCTGGTCTTTTCTTTTATCGCGTCTTTCTTTTAGCTCACGTGCATTCATAACATTTTCCTTTTTTAAAATTGTTAATTTTATTCGCCATACTCCGTTTCACACCCGTCGTTTGTATTCCCGGCCGGCTGAATAGTGTCAGCCTTTCATGACTCGGTTTGTTACCGTCAATCGAATATGGCGTGATGAATATTTCATATTCAGCGTGCGGATCAGACAAACATTTCATCTTGTGAGCCCGGTTCTTTGGCCGGAGCCTTCTCGCGCTTACGTTCTTCACGCAGGCGGGAATCGATCAGCAGCGTAATATGGCGTAAAATGTTTTCGGAGATGTGGTAATAATCAGTCAATCCCTTGACGACTTCTCCGGGTCCGTCAAATTCGATGCACGTATAGTGCCCGTAAGTTTTTTTGTCGATAATATACGCCAGTTTGCGTTTTCCCCAGTCTTCGACTTTCGTTACGGTGCCGTTATTGCTGGCAATGACTTCTTTTGTTTTCTCGACAATGCTTTTAATGACATCGTCGCCGATTTGCGGATCTACCACTACGACCGTTTCATAACTGCGTAGCTGACCGGGCAAACCTTTGCGTGTTTTCTTGGACATGAGCGTTAACTCCCTCCCTTTGGTCTTATTTCGGCGTCAGCGTTTGAGAAGACAATTATTATTTCTCAATTCTGACGCAGGGTTTAAAGAAAAATTAAATATCAAATAACAAAAATCAAAAAAATTCTTTTATCTGCCTCTGTGACTTCTGCGGTTTCTCCGCCTTATAGGTTGCTACTTCGCGCCGCCGATACGCATACCGTAAAACGAACGGTGAACAAAATATACCGACACTAAGAAAAATGCAACCGCAAGAAAATGAGTTAATCCCGAACCGGCATCCATTTCCAATTTAACGGCCAATTCGACTGCAAGTAATCCGAACAGGGTCGTAAATTTGATCACGGGATTCATCGCAACGGAGGACGTGTCTTTGAAAGGATCGCCGACCGTATCGCCAACCACCGTGGCGTCATGCAGCGGCGTGCCTTTTTGTTTGAGATCCACTTCCACGATCTTCTTCGCATTGTCCCATGCGCCGCCGGCATTCGCCATAAAAATCGCCTGGTATAATCCGAAGATCGCAATAGATATCAGATATCCGATGAAGAAGAACGGTTCCGTAAAAGCAAATGCCAGCGTTCCGAAGAATACGGCAAGGAATATATTAAACATGCCTTTTTGAGCGTATTTCGTACAGATCTCGACGACCTTCTTGCTGTCCTCTACCGACGCTTTCACGACGCCTTCCAGCTTAATGTTTGCTTTGATAAACTCTACCGCACGATAAGCGCCCGTAGTAACCGCCTGAGTGGAAGCGCCGGTAAACCAGTAGATCATAGCGCCGCCGGTAACAAGGCCGAGAAAAAACGGTGCGTGCAGGAGTGAAAGTTTTTGCACATCGTGGCTCAAGCCGCCGGTGAGCGCCATAATGATCGAAAAGATCATGGTGGTCGCGCCTACCACTGCAGTGCCGATAAGAACCGGTTTGGCCGTCGCTTTAAATGTATTTCCTGCGCCGTCATTGGCTTCAAGCAGATGTTTTGCGCGTTCAAAATTGACGGTGATATTATGTTCCTTCTTCATATCCGCAGCCACGTTAGGCACTTGCTCGATCAGAGACAATTCATACACCGACTGCGCATTGTCCGTCACCGGACCGTACGAATCCACGGCAATAGTCACGGGGCCCATGCCCAAAAATCCAAAAGCAACGAGGCCGAATGCAAACACGCCCGGAGCGAGCATGATCGCCATTAAACCCATAGTGCTGAAATAATATGATATGGCCATGAGAAGCATGATGCTCATCCCCAGCCAATAGGCGGAGAAATTACCGGCAACAAATCCGGAAAGAATCGTGAGCGACGCGCCGCCTTCTTTGGACGATGCTACGACTTCTTTAACATGCGTAGATTCGGTTGACGTAAAAACTTTTACTAATTCAGGAATGATCGCGCCGGCTAAAGTTCCGCACGAGATGATCGTTGAAAGCTTCCACCACAACGTGGAATCGCCTCCGAGATTAGGAATAATAAGATACGACGCTAAATAGGTCAGAAGAACGGACGTGATCGACGTAAGCCAAACCAAGGTCGTCAGCGGCGCTTCAAAATTCATATCATCCGAATCCGCGTAGCGGGCTTTGGCGACGGCTTCATTCACAAAATAGGCGCCGGCACTGGCGATGACCATCATGACGCGCATGATGAAGATCCAAACCAGCAGCTGCACCTGCACCATCGGGTCGGAAATAGCAAGCAGAATAAACGTGATCAATGCCACGCCGGTCACACCGTACGTTTCAAAACCGTCCGCGCTGGGTCCGACCGAGTCGCCCGCATTGTCGCCGGTGCAATCTGCAATCACGCCGGGGTTACGCGCATCGTCTTCTTTAATTTTAAATACAATCTTCATGAGGTCGGCGCCGATGTCCGCGATCTTTGTAAAAATGCCGCCGGCAATACGCAGAGCCGCCGCGCCAAGCGATTCGCCGATCGCAAATCCGATAAAACAAGGGCCGGCATAATCACCGGGAATAAATAATAAGATGCAAAGCATGATCAAAAGTTCCACGCTGATAAGAAGCATACCGATACTCATGCCGGCGCGCAGCGGGATCGCATAGATCGCATGCGGTTTGCCGCGTAAGCTGGCAAAAGCGGTGCGGGAATTGGCAAACGTGTTGACGCGGATACCAAACCACGCCACGCCGTAACTGCCTGCGATACCCACCAGCGAGAACAGCAGAATGATCATAAGCGTAAGGCCGATGGGCTTGTCAGGAACAGGCGATAACCAGCCGTAATACGCCGAAATGATAACCGCGATGAAAGCCCACAGGATCAGGATGAACTTACCCTGCGTCACGAGATAGGTTTTGCAGGTCTCATAGATGAGATCTGAAACTTCCAGCATCGCTTTATGCACGGGCAGATTTTTCAGGTTCATGTACATCATCAGACCGAACATTAATCCCAGAAAGCAAATCACCAAGCCGTACAACAATATCGAGTGGCCGTCCATGCCCAGAAACGGCACCGTGGACAAGTCAGGTAATTTCAAGCTGGCTTCTCCGCCGCCCGTGTGTTTTTTTTCTTCCTGCGCCACAGCCCATGCGGCGTTGGTCGCCACGATAGCCAGCCCGGACAAAAATAATTTCAAATAACGACTAACCGCACCGATACCCGGTTTGAGTGATAGATTCATTTTGGTTGAATCCTTTCTGTTAGTGTGATGATTTAACATGCTCTAGTATATTTTTATTGTTGTAAACACTGAAACTCCAATTGCCAAAAAACAAATCTCAAATAATTTTCAATTCAAAGGATCGAAACGTATGCCATTATTTGCTGTTTTGTATTTTTGTCATTGAGCATTGTTTGCTTCTTGCTGCCTGACATTTGAGATTTTGGCCGCACCCATATGGTTCTTATTTGGCGTTATTATACTTGTTCATACAAAACCCAATATCACCAGTTTGGATAAAATCCAGCGCCGCATTCTTGGCATGTTCGGTCATTTCATCCAATGTGTCGATTTCCGAAGAGTCAAATCGCGAGAGAACAAAATCCGCCAGGTCCATTTTCTGCATCAGGTCATTGGCAATACCAACGCGCAGTCTCGGAAACTGGTCGCTATTCAGATGAAAAATAACCGATTTCAGTCCGTTTTGTCCGCCATCGCTTCCGCTTTTTCTCAATCGAATCATGCCTGCCGGCAAAGCCGCATCGTCGCAGATTATCAGTATATCCTGCAAAGCCAATTTATGAAACTGAACGACCTCGCGAACAGCCAATCCGCTGTTATTCATATACGTTGTCGGTTTCATCAGCCATACGCGTTCACCGGCGTGACTGCCGTCGCCTATGGTATATTCGCCTTTGCCGGACCGCAAGGAAATACCGAGAGCGTTTGTCAACTTGTCAATGACCATGAATCCGGCGTTGTGGCGCGTGCGCTCGTAACGTGATCCCGGATTACCTAAACCTGCAATTAATTTCATAAACTGATAACTGCCGCTCGTTTGCGTCACCGCCCAAATACCGGACGGGAACTTAGCAGGATAACTCCTGCCCATCCTGTCGAAAATGAAATCAACGGAATAACAAACCGGGCGGTTGATTTGGCCTTTGAAGAACTATTTCTTTTCGGCCTTCTCTCCTGCTTTCGGAGCGGGTTCTTTAGCCGCCTTTGGAGCTCCTTCTTTGGCCTCCCCTTCAGCGCCCTCTTCTTTACCCTTCGCGCCGATCAATTCGGGTTCGGTCGGTTCGGCGGTCGCTTCCGCAAGTACGGATTCAAGAGCCTTCGGAATTACGACGGTACAAACGGATTCGCTCTGAGGATTTAAAATTGTAATTTTGTCGTATTTCAAATCGCGCACGTGGATACCTTTTCCGATATCGATATTTTCCACATTGACCTCGAGATGCAGCGGGATATCGCCGGGCAGACACTTAATATGAAATTCATTCATATCATGCTGCAAAATACCGCCTTTGGTCTTCACGCCAATCGGTGTTCCGACGAATTCGATCGGTACGCGCACATCGATGGCGCGGTCCATGCGAACGCTCATGATGTCGATGTGAATGACTTTACCCGTCACCGGGTCTTTGTCAAAATCACGAATAAGTGCTTTGTATTCTTTGCCATCCAAAGTGAACGTTACCAGCGTGTGTTCAGACTGAAGAAACTTCACCAACGACAACGCGTCAAATTGGATAGTCATATTTTCTTGTCCAAATCCGTAAAATACGCCGGGTACTTTCCCCTGTCTGCGGCTGGCGGTTGCGCTGTTCTTACCAGCGTCTCTGCGTTCCGCATTTAAAACGATCTGTGCCATGGTATCATCCCCTGATATTAATTATGAGACATGTGAATTAGTTATTATAATCTTAGTTAAACAATACGCTGATCGATTCCGCCTTGTGAATACGCGCGATCGCCTCGGCAAAAATATGCGCGACCGATACAACTTCGATCTTCTCGCACGGATTACGCATCGGGAGCGTGTCGGTGGCAACGATCTTTTTGATCGGCGACGCCATGATCTTCTGGATCGCGGTGCCTGAGAGAATCGGATGCGTGCACGCGGCATAAATTTCCCGCGCGCCCTGCGCCTTCAATGCCGCCGCAGCCTGCGTAAGCGTTCCCGCCGTATCGATCATGTCGTCGATCATCAGGACGTCCCTGCCGTCCACGTCGCCTATAATATTCATGATCTCCACGTCATTGGCCTTCGGACGGCGTTTATCAATAATGGCAAAATCCGCGTCCAGCCTTTTGGCATACGCGCGCGCCAGTTTCACTCCGCCCATATCGGGCGAAACGATAACGGAGTCGGGCTTCAGGGTACTTCGCCAATAATCGGTCAGAACGGCGGACGAATATAAATGGTCCATCGGAATGTCAAAAAATCCCTGAATCTGAGAAGAATGGAGGTCCATCGTAAGAATCCGGTCCACGCCGGCAGTGGTCAGTAAATTGGCCGCCAACTTAGCCGTGATCGGGACGCGGGGCTGGTCTTTGCGGTCCTGGCGCGCATAACCGAAATACGGTATCACGGCGGTGATGCGATATGCTGAAGAACGTTTTGCCGCATCGATCAGGATCAAGAGTTCCATCAGATTGTCGGCCGGAGGGATCGTCGGTTGAACGATATAAAGGTCTTTACCGCGAACGTTCTCATCGTATTTGGCGAATATCTCGCCGTCACTAAAATTTGTGACTTCCACTTTTCCTAAATTAATGTTTAACCTCTTGGCAACTTTTTCAGAAAAGGAAAGATTTGCGCGGCCGGATACCAGCATTATTTCATTTACATCAACCATTGGAACAGTTCTCAATCAGAATAAATTCGTAAAACAAAAACCAGCTGGGGTGCAAGGACTCGAACCTCGGATGGAGGGACCAAAACCCTCTGCCTTACCACTTGGCTACACCCCAAAAAAAAATTAAAAGAACAAATCAGATAAATTCACAAACTGAAACAAAATCTCCGGAAATGTCAGAAACCAATTCTTCAAGATTTCGGGACTTATCGAACAGTCCGAAGACGGCTGAACCGCTTCCGGACATCCTCGCAAAAACGGCGTTTTCTTTTTCAAGCATTTCCTGTAGAAGCCTTATTTTACTATGCTTTGCGAAGACTAATGGCTCGAAATTATTGCCTAAAAACGCCTCTTTTTCCAAAGGTGCGCTAAACATAATGGATTTTGCCTTATTTGTCAAGTTTAAACTTGAATTTTCAGTATTTTGCGAGTCCAAAACCGTCCGAAAATTTTTGTACGCCCATGCCGTTGAAATTTCAATATTCGGATAGATCAGTAGAACTTTCTCCGTCAGATCCCACTGGAAAAACTCCAGAATTTCGCCTCGTCCTTTGCCGATCGCAGTATTGCCTCTCCCAAGTAAAAAACCGACAAAAAAAGGCACATCGGAACCTAACATCGCACCCAGTTCCATCAGTTTAGAATCGCTGAGCTCAAGTTCATACAATTTGCTGACCTGCATCAAGACGCAGGCACCGTTACTGCTTCCGCCGCCGAGCCCGGCGCCGATGGGAATGGATTTTTCGAGATGAATATCCGCGCCCAATTTCTGTCCGGTTTCCTCCTCTAATAATCTGACGGCTTTCGCGCAGATATTGGTATCATCCAGAGGAATGGTCGTTTGTTTTGAAAACAGGCGGGTTTTGTTCAGAGTGTTCTTTTCGAAAGTGATCGTATCGGCAAGGCTGATGACTTTAAATATCGTCTCAATATCATGATATCCGTCGGCTCTTTGCTCTCCGATCTTCAGGCCGATATTGATCTTGGCGTACGAGCGTGTCACCGCGTAATCGTGTTCTAAATTCATATATCCTTTAAAATGAAAAAGGCTACAGTTGCGTAGCCTTCACCGGTTTATCCGGTTTTAGTTTACTTTTCGAGAGCCCAGTGCGACCTTGGAAATTTCATCAGCCACAGGGATAAAATCATCATGCCGGCATCTTCGATCACTCGACGCCATCCGACCATGGCTTCGCTGTCCCCGACTTCAAAACAGCCGCAACTGATATCCAATCCTCGTATTAAGGCGGAGGCAATGGCGATAATAAATATCGTCAATAATATACTGAGAATCGCCGCATTGGCGCGAACCCAGATTCCCGCTATCAGAAGGAGGCCGCAGAACATTTCCAGCCAGGGAAGCCATATCGCGGCAATGTTGGCCAGCGCCTGCGGAAGTATCTCGTAAGCAATAATATTCTGAGCGAACGGCTCCGGATAGGTTATTTTTTCAATGCTCGCATAAACAAAAATCAGGCCCAATACGACCCGCGCGATAAGGGACACGGCGCCGCTATGGTTTTGCAGAAATAATTTTATTTTTTCAAACATAGGTTGCCTCTTAGGGTGTTCGATCCATAGGATACTGCGCCAGGCGCCATTCCTGCATGCCGCCTGGAAATAAGAATATTTTCGTAAATCCGGCCTTGTGCATGGTATCGGCAAGCAGTTGCGCCTGATTGCAATTCGGGCCTTTACAATACACGACATAGGGATCATTTTTCTTAAGTTTGTCAAGCGCCGGATTAAGCCCTGCGGTTTTATAATAAACGGAGATGGCGCTCTTTATGTGTTCCGCCTGATAAAAGGAAGGCGGCCGCGCGTCGATGAATACCGCCGCCTTGCTTTCGAACAAAACCTGTGTTTCTGCCAGGGACAACGTTCGGCCCGTTTTACTCAAAATTTCATGAGGGGTCAGCGTATTGCCCGATGCGGAAATTGACGTGGAAGGGCCGGATGCAAGTAACGAAACGCCGCCCGGGTTGAAGTTGTTAAATGCCAAACCGGCAATAAGGCTTCCGAATAATATGACCGCGGCCTGAATCGGTGATTTTTTTATCATGGGAAGTAAAGTAAGGTTTCAGAATATAAGAGACAAGAAAAAGCTCAGACGAAGCATCTGAGCTTTGATGGTGTTTCATTATTTCTCAAAAAATAATTTTTTTATTCTCTTTTTTGACGCTCCTCGATCGGGTAGCCGGCGGCGCGCCATTCATCCATCCCGCCCGGAAATAGAAATACATTGGTAAAACCCATTTCCTCCAGCTCATCCACCAAATGGTCGGCCTGGTCGCATTTCGGCCCGCCGCAATAGATGATCAACAGTTGATCTTTTTTATAATCCTTAAGTCTCGGGTTTTCTTTGGCATCCTGATGGTAGATCCATTCCGCATCTTTTATGTGCGCCATCTTATAAAGTACTTCCTGGCGCGCATCGATAAATACGGCGGCTTTGGTCTTGAATAAAGTGTAAGCCTCGTCGATGGAAAGTTGTTTGCTCTTTTTCGGATCCTGCGTCTCCATCCGCTGATAGGATGATTTTACGGCAGGTTTTCGAATCACATCCAATCCTTTGTTTTGGAAGTGATTGAACGTCATGCCGCTGAGTAAACTCGCTGCGCCGATGATGCCGCACTGAAATAATAATTTTTTGAGAGCCATACGTAATAGGGTTATGTGAACCGGGAAAAACTTAATTAGGATTGAGCGTAAAGACAAGTGATTTTTTGGGATATGCCGTTTCGCCCCAAAATAAGACAAAGCAACCGGATATTAAAATATTTTTTTGACCTTCTTATAAATTGAATTAATATTCAGATAATAGCCCGCGTTTAACGAAATAGTCTTTGGCCGCACGTTGATGTCTGTATGGGCGGGCTTGAATCTCGAAATGCTTCTGGCAAATCTTACTTCAATTGAAAAATCATGCGATGGATCAAATCCGAAACCCAGCGCCCAGGCGACGTCGGAGCTTTTGTCATTGGTGTAATGAGGAGTGTCATTAACAGTTTCATATAAAATTTTCTTACTCTTTAAAGTCAATCCAAATCCGACGCCGCCGACACAATAGACTCCACTGTGAAAATCCTTCCGCAACAGAAGAAAATCATAGAGATATGAAATGTCACTCACATATCTTTTTACACTCCAATTGGGTGAAAACTCCCCATCGTATTTTTTTGGAAAATACCTCACTTCATTCTGGACATATAATAGGTCAAGAACAGGAATGCATACAAACCCGCCGTAGGTAAGTCTGCCGTAATTGATCGTTTTTTTACCTGTTAATTTGGCGATGTATGAACCATTGAGTCCCGCAGTAATTCCGACAAGAAAAGGAAGCTTTTCTTTCGGCTTTAAAGCTTCCTGACTTTTTCTAAGTTCGGTTTCGGTTCTTTCTTTCTCTTTCTGCAAGGCTCGCTCCTGTTTCAAAAACGCTTCATGAGCTAATTCCTGTTCTTTGATTTCTTTTGCAATTTGTTTCGGATTTATATGAATGTAATTTTCTTCGTCCTTTTTCACCACGACCCTTTTCGAAATAAGCTTCCCGTGTACCTCTGCCGACACTTCATACTCGCCTATGATCAGATTATTGAATTTTGCAGGCAGGAGCCGATCCGTTTTTATTCCATTGATGTATATCGGCACGTTATCGATCTCTTCCGAAACCACATGAAGATTACCAAATATGAAACACTCGGGGGGACAATCGCTGCTATTGGGAGGAAAATAGACTTGTTTCTCAGCCATCATTCCAAAATTCTGTTTGAGGCGCAAGTTATAAGTGCCGGGAATGATCCTATCAATAACCAGATCGCCTCCCTCGCCTTTAAGGCTCCCATTCAGATACAGCTGGGTCTGTTCCGCATTGCACACCAATGTGACGGAAACCGGTTTAAAATCTATTTGGAACCGGTTGGTTTCCTTGTCCTTAACATCGATGAACTCTTCAGCAATGTATTCAGAATTGTTAAGTAGGTCTTTCCATCGTAACGTGATCTTGTGATTTCCTATTCTTATGTTGGGAATTTCGGATGGAGTCGCGTAAGAAGTCTTGAGATCATCCACAAAAATAGCAGCATTCTTATAGTTGGAATTAATTTCTATCGTGACGACGGAATCTGGTTGAGCATATAAAAAGGCACTGCTGAATAATAAGAGCAAGTATTGTTTAATCATATTATAATAGCCTGTGTATTTAATCATGATTTCATATGCCGGGAAATCTACAAAATTCAATAAACAATCTTACATATCTTTGTGAACATAAATTAAAGCCTAAAAGTGAATTCGCAAATCCAACGTAGTTGGAAACCAAAATCCTCGCGGCTCTCCGCGGATCGAAAAAAGGAATCGAGTATTGATGCCGATTTCCACATTTTTAGAAACGGGCCGGCTTAAGCCGATGCATGAATTAAAATAGTATTTCGTATTGGTGCTTTTTTTTTCTAAATATGGACCTCCCCGTTCGAATTTATAAAAAGCCGGTTTCTTTTCATGTAACGCACCAACGCTAAAATACGAATTCAAATTGAAAATTAACAATTTCGAATTGATCTCAGTCCCAATCCCCACAAGAAAATCGCTCCTGTGAGTTGAGCGGCCATTAATTCTGTTTTTCGATTTGAGCTGATTTCTTAAATATCCAATTTCAGCAAACATCGCCCCAAAATCCGTTCTTTTGAATTTTGTACGCAAATCAAACGATTTTCCCTGGTTCCAGAATTTTTTGGACTTGGAATCGTTTGGCCTGACTAATCCGCCCGAAAGAACTACAGTGTAACCTTCTTGCGCAAGAAGATTCGCATTACACAATATAATAAGGATTAGAAGCCCGAATTTTTTCATGGCCGTCTGAACAGAAATTTCGCGTTAAAGCCTATTCACATGAGAATATAATGTATTTTCTTAATACAAACACCATAGAGCTCGGAAATAATTTTTCGTCTTGTGTCTTTACAAGGCCGGAGACAGCGGGCGGCCATCCGCCACCGTAATAACCACCTTCCCGCGCGCATGCCCTTCTCCAAGATACCGCAGCGCCTCTGCCGTCTCATGCAACGGATAGCGCCGGTCGATTACCGGTACCACTTTCCCCGCCTCCAGAAGGTCTTTGAGAATGAACAAATCTTTTTGATTTATTTTAGCCGACACGCCGCCCATTTTCTTGCCGCCTTTATTTGACATCAAAGGCCCCAGGAGCATGGCAGAGAATATCTGAGCTGCAGTTCCGCCCGCCATGATATAAATACCCTTCGGCGTCAGCGCGCGCTTATATGCTGAAAGCGGATGATACCCGTTGGCCGCAAGGATCAGGTCATACTGCTTTCCGCTTAGGGTGAAATTCTCCTTGGTATAATCAATAACATGATCCGCCCCCAGCTTTCGCGCCTGATCCGTATTCCTCGTACTGCAAACGGCGGTCACTTCCGCGCCAAACCATTTGGCAAGCTGCACGGCATACGTTCCCACGCCGCCGGATGCGCCCTGGATCAAAACTTTTTTTCCCGCTTCGATCTTTCCTTCATCGCGAAGGCCCTGCAAGGCCGTGAGCGCCGCCATCGGCACAGCCGCGGCTTCGTCAAACGACAGATTCGCTGGTTTCAGCGCCAAGGCTTTTTCAGGCAGAGCTATGTATTCCGCAAAGGCGCCATTCCCAAATGATGCGGCATCGCCGAACACCTCATCGCCCGGCTTGAACTGCGTCACGTTTTTACCGACGGCTTCAACCCGGCCAGAGAAGTCGGCGCCGAGACGCGGGTTTTTGGGTTTGAACATCCCCACACCCATCAGACGCATCATGAATATATCCGCGGTGAGGAAATGCCAGTCGTAAGCATTCAGCGAGGCCGCATAAATTTTTACCAGTACTCTGTCGTCTTTAACAACGGGTTTTTCAACGTCTTCCAACCTGATCACATCGGGTGATCCGTATTTTTTGTACGTAATCGCTTTCATAATTATCGCTCCGGGATTAGTTTGATTCGGTCAGTTTCAAGATCTCAGTATTGATCTATTTCATAGTTTTCTCGATATCGCTCACTCAATGCCCTCCCACAGGTTCACCGAATCCTGTGAAAAGGTGCTCAGTGACGGCAGGGGATCAAGGACCCTGGTCAGTTCTTTTGTTTCATTGCGTTCCGGTTCCTTTCCATACGTGTGTGTGATCACGATCTTTCCCGTGCTCAGATTGTAATCGTATGTATGCCAGATCTCGTCGATCGGGTCCACGTTTTCGTTAGTCGCGCCGATGAGCCGGAAGTCACCTTTCTGGTACCGGAAAATATACGTGAAGCCCCACCGCTGGCGGCTGCCGCCGGCGAAACTGAGCACGATCGTGCCGCGGCGGATCTGCATGGGCTGCAGAGGATCGCCCATGGTGCCGCCTTCGTGCTCTCCCATGATAACATCATCCGCCCGATACGGGTCGGAATAACCGCCCGCCGTTTTGAAGGCCACGATCAACGATCGCGGAGGTAAGGCCACGTCGCCCATAAACCTGACGATCATCGCGACATCGTCCACCTGGTCTTTATTCAGGTCACCGGCCTGCACGTCGATGATCTCCCATCCCTCCGGGACCAGAGACAAGTAATCCTGGGCAGCGCAGGGAATGGCCCATACCATCAGAACGCAAACTGCAATTTTAATCATAACGCACCTCCTTTTTTATTGCACCATCCCTCTTCGTAGAGGCTTTTTTGTGCCATCCTTTCCTTAGCAGGTTCTTTGAAAAAATGCCGTTAAGAAATCGAAGCGAAAGCACGTTAAAAACAAAACATGTCCGAATCCGACGCACAGGCGGATGAGTTTGTTTTGTTTAGGGCTGGAGCGGAGATTTTAGGCGTTTTTTCAACTGCCCAGGGCACTTTTATCAGCCGAAGGCTGATGCGCCTCTGGAGCATTTCCTTCTTTCTTTTGTGCCGGCAAAAGAAAGAAGAGTAGTTTTGCCGAGCGTGTTCATCTTTCATGTGTGGTTATCTTTCCACCATCTCTTTCAATTTCTCCACGATCTCCACCATCGCCATGGTATCGAGCGAACAATAGTCTTCCAAATTTTTCCGAACGGCCTTGCGTTCATCTTCGGCCACGTTTTCACCAAACGTCACGCGCAGAAATTCCCGGCTCGCCATGTCTCCTTCTGAGATCGCCATACCTTCATAACCGGTTCCGGTCAGAACGGGCAGTACCGATTTGATCGACGCGCTTCCCTTTTGATCGTAGTGATAGTAATGAAACGCCCTGAACGGATCCAGAAGATCGACGATACGTTTCTGAATGTCCTCATTCCAATTGGCAAATTCCGGATAGGCTTCGCACGCGCGGTTTAACTTATCTTTTTCAAAGGACGCATTGTAGGCAACGATCGACCCTTTGGCACCCAAATGTTTTTTGAGCAACCTCAAGAGCTCCTGTCTCGGATCGGCTTTCCCGTCCGCGAGATAACTGTAATGTTCCGTATTCCCTCCCGCGGACTTTTGGACATGCAGTGAGAACTGGAACGGTATCTGTTGGA
>JAEUSK010000251.1 GCA_016787925.1 bacterium
TGCTCGTGAAGCAGCAAAATGGATTGCTCCGTCACTTTTGTTGAAAATAAGACGTAAAATTTTGTTCCTTCTGGATAACCAAGAACCGTTTGTACAACGCCGGATACGGTATCCTTTCTAACCAGTGTCTTGCAGTTAGAACAATAGGTCTTTCCGATCCGGCCAAAAAGCAATCGCAGATAGTCGTATATTTCTGTGACGGTTCCCACAGTAGAGCGTGGATTCTTTGCCAACGTACGCTGCTCTATGGCAAGTGCTGGGCTTATGCCTTTTATATGATCCACGTCGGGTTTGTCCATCCGTTCCAGAAATTGACGCGCGTAAGCGGATAATGATTCGACGTAGCGGCGCTGCCCTTCGGCATACAACGTGTCAAACGCCAGAGACGATTTACCTGATCCGCTGACGCCGGTGATCACGATAAATTTATTGCGCGGAAGTTTAAGGCTGATGTTCTTGAGGTTATGAACCCGCGCGCCTTTTATTTCAATAAAATCTTCCATGCCTATTTATTAATATTCTGCTTAAGTCCGTATTCACTTTGCAAAATGGTATTCACTACTTTTTCAACGCTCACATTATTTACGTCCGTCCCTTCCCGGATCACGGTATGTTTGTTTCCGTAAGGACCTATATGCCGTTCATCTTTTGGCCCGAAGATGGCGAAAACCGGGACACCCACTGCCGTCGCAAGATGCATGATCCCGGAATCATTGGAAATAAGAAATGTGCAAAGCTTTATGAGCGCCGCTGTTTCGTGCAGACTGGCTTTGCCAACAAAATTCATAGGTTTATCAGTGAGTAAAGACTCGATATGCCTGACATCCTCTTGTTCGTCTTGGCCGCCAACAATAATAAGTTGCGCATTCCATTGTTCCTGAAAATATTGCATAAGCTTTGCGTAATTATTCGGAGCCCAGCGTTTGAGTGCAGCTTGCATATTGCAGCCGGGATGAAAACCGACGGTAAGTTTTTTTGTGTCGAATCCTTCTTGCGCCAACATTCCGTTTACATTTAGCAACACGTCATCGGACACAAGGAAATTGGGCGATGCATCAACCTCGCTATGCGAAACACCGACGTGTTTTAATAAATCCAGATTACACTTTATTCGATGACGGCCTTCAGGAATAGGCTCAATTCTATTGAACAAGAAATCAAAGTCACGTGAACCGATATGCGGCGTTCGATGCTTTGTACGAAAAGGAATTCCGGATAAATATGGAACAAGAACTTGAGACAGCGTATTGCTCGGAATCGTGCCGATGAAAATATCGTAACGCTGTTTCCTCAACTGGCGGATCAATTTGATTATTTTAAGGAAACCGAGTTCCAAAACAAATATGCGATTGACTGATGAGTTATTTTGGAATATTGCTTTTGTCGGCAGACTTACTAACAGGTCAATCTTTATATCAGGCTTAGTCTGCTTTATTACTCTCACCAATGGTTCGGCCATTAAAGCGTCGCCGATACCGGCGGAGATGTTGATTAAAATATTGTTCTTTCTTTCTGACATATTAATAAAGGAATATCGTCGGAGGCTGAAATTTAAGAATGAAACATTCTTCATAAGGAAGTGAACTGCGTCCGTACGTAACATTCTGATAACAGATTTATGACTAGCTTTAATTAAGGACACCGCCAACATACATCATTATTATTTCAGCAAATATTGCGACGGCATGAGTTATTAGTGTACTAAAGTGGTATCGGATGTAAAGCGCTTGGGGAAATAACAATTTTCAGACAATTCAGTTGCAGTGCGACTCTCATCAATAAAAAAGTATATTATATCGAATAAAATTTCCATATTTCGTGCGCTATTTCGTCGACATATTCCATAGGCATTTCTGCATACATTGGCAGTGCCAGCACCTCTTCACATGCCTTTTCAGCATGTGGGAATTCACCCGGTTTGTATCCCAAAAATTCATGTGATTTCAGCATATGAAGCGGGACAGGATAATAAATATTAGTCTGAATTCCGCGTTTTTCAAGATGACGTTGTAATTCGTCACGCCTCTCTGTTCTAACAACATACACATGATAATTGCTGTACAAATGATTTGCAAACAGCGGAACCCGAACTGAAGATCC
Source organism: bacterium (assembly GCA_016787925.1). Classification (GTDB taxonomy): domain Bacteria; phylum CLD3; class CLD3; order SB21; family SB21; genus SB21. The sequence goes on from JAEUSK010000251.1 coordinate 2,101, forward strand.
GGACAATTTCTTTTTGTAGACTTCAGCAATTTCCTGTCTGCGCGTATTCCATCCGTCAAGGTGTTTCAGTTTAATACTAAGATAAGCCGCCTGCAGTTCATCCAGACGGCTATTGATGCCGTTAATTACAGAGCGATACAATGTTGGTTGGCCGTAGTTTCTCAGAAGTCTTATTTTATCATTTAGAGAAGGGTCATCAGTCACAATGGCTCCTGCGTCTCCGTAGGCTCCAAGATTCTTGGACGGATAAAAACTATAACACGCAAGGCAATCGAAATTTCCTGCTTTTTTCCCGCGGTACAAACTGCCGTGAGCCTGCGCCGCATCTTCCACGACAGGAATTCCATGTTTATTGGCGATGTGAAGAATAGCCTCCATATCGGCCATCTGTCCGTACAGATGTATGGGCATGATCGCTTTGGTTCTGGGCGTAATTCTTGATTCGATGAGTTTTGGATCAATATTAAAGGTGTTCGGATCAATATCAGCGAAAACTGGCTTGGCCCCCGTCATGATGATCGCAGAAGCTGTACCGAGGAATGTGAAAGGACTGGTAATGACTTCGTCCCCTTCTCCCACACCATGCGCAGCAAGAGCCAGATACAGAGCCTCTGTCCCGGATGCCACTCCAATAGCATATCGTGTGCCGCAGTAGGCCGCAAATTCCTTTTCAAAATTCACCAATCGACTGCCGAGCGTATATTTGCCTGACAACAATATCTTTCGTGTTTCTTCCAAAAGCTCATCTAATATTGAATCGGCTTGCTTCGAGAGGTCACAGCGCCAAATGCGGATAGGATCGTTCATAGATTAACGTAACCTTTCATTTTTAGAAATTCGTTATAGTCGTATATCATTTCACCTTCTTCAAATTTTCCCGAAGCAAATACCAGACAAACAGCATCGGTGCTGAAGTTGCGTACTACGCGCCAGATCATATTTGGTATAAACAAACCCAGAGCGGGATCGGACAACGTTAGGACAAAAGAATTTTTGCCGTCATGCAGTTCTACGTCAAATGAACCGGATGACGCAACCATTACGCCTTCAAGTTTTCGGTGCGCGTGATGTCCGCGGGTCGCTCCAGGCATCACATCGTATAAATAGTAGATTCGTTGAACGGTGAACGGAAGCGTCAAGATTGCGGAAACATCGTCGTGACTTCCTTGCACTTGGTGGAGTGCCCACGGCTTGCAGTCGGCTACAGTATTCATGATATAGTTTTTCTGTAATTCAAAAAAGCTTCATAGCTGTTTATTTCGTCCTCCTGGTCAACTTCCATAGAGTGAATAACTAGACCAACGCTAGAAATGTCAATTATTTCAGTTTGACACCACTTTCCGCAAGGAATAAGAAGAGCCTGACTTGGTTTGTCTAGCAAGAAAGTGGAAATTGAAAGGCCGTCATCCACTTTAAATCTAAGAAGACCCCTCAATGCTATTACTACCTGATGATTTTGTTTATAGGCTTTTTCTGTAGACGTTTTCCCACAACTATTCCGAATGCAACCGATCTGCCGAATGGGGAAAGGTATATGATCCAGCGACTCCAAATAAGTCATAGAGCCTCTGTCATCGGATCTTTTCGGTAAGTCAATATATCTACACGTTGCGAATTCCATCATTATTTTTTGAGATGATCAAAATGTTCTTTGTAAATGTCTTGCGCCATTTGATAATCATCAATCCGGCCGATATCCAGCCAGTAATCACGCATAAGGTAGCGGCCTACTTTTAGTTTATTAGACAGCATTTCTTTGATGAGATCATCGATCCCGTAATAAGTTTCTTTGGGTATTCGGTCAAATATGGATGGTTTCATAATGTACATGCCCGCCAGAATTTCCATCTTTAAGTTAGGCTTTTCATGTACATCCACAATATAGTTACCGTCGCAGATCACATTACCGAAGTCAAATGGAGTTGTAATTTCCGTGGTTATGACAACCAGATCGGCATCAATCTCAGTTGCCGCATTGTAAGCCGTGCGGAAATCCAGTTTGGTCAAAACATCTCCGTTCATGAGCAAGAAAGGCTCTGTTAGTTGCTCTTGTAGTAATGTGATCGGGCCGCATGTTCCTAAGGGTTTTTCTTCTTTGCTGAAACTTAATTTAATGCCGTATTTGGAACCATCTCCAAGGAAGGCCTGTACATACTCAGACATATAATTAGTTGCAATGAAGATTTCTGTCACGCCTGAGTTTACCAAACTCAGAATTTGGATTTCCAAAACTGAACTTTCCCCTACCGGCAATAACGGTTTTGGAATAACTTCAGTAAAGGGTTTCAGGCGAGTGCCCAATCCTCCCGCAAGGATAACTGCTTTCATTCAATACTCCGATTCTTATTTGAGGCGTAATTTATTCCAGCGTTGGACAGTTTTTTCATAAACTGCTTCAAGCTTTTCAGCAATCGTATCCCAATCGAATTGTTTGGCGATCTCCTTGTTTTTTTTGCCCATGACTTGAGCAAGCAACGGATTATCGAGAAAATTTCCCATTGCACTAGCGATCGAGTCCGAATTATTATTTTCCGTCACAAATCCGTTGTCCCCGTTATATACGACGTCGCGATTGCCGATATTATCCGATACGATGACCGCCAAACCTGCGGACATTGCATCGGATGCTGACAGCTCAAATGTTCCTGACAATGCCGGTGATATAAAAACATCCGAAGCGCATAAGTTGTCAACAATATGTTGCGTAGGCATTTTTGGAATATTAGTTTTTTTATCAATCTCGAAAGGCACTTCTCCTTCAATATGAAAAAACGAAGACAAGCCACGTCGGCATATGGGTTCGTTCAATTGCTCCGTATGTGGGCCAATTAATAACACTTTAAATGGCTGCGGGTGATGTTTCAGTTTTTCAACTGCGTCAATAAGCAGGTGCAGTCCTTTGATTTTCGAATTCCTGCTCACTGCAACGAATAAAATGTCATTCTCATTTACACCCAATTCCCGTCGAATAGTGATTCTACGATCGGATCGAATATCTTTATATGGGCTTCCATTGTACACATGATGAGTAATTTCTTCTTGGCCACCTAATTCCAAAAATCGCGTACGGACTTTTTGACAATTATAAATGAAGCCGGACAAAAGTTTCACAACATGTTTTGTCTTTTCAAGAATTTTGAGATCTAAAAGATTTCCATAATGAAGCGGCTCATATATCAGAATATCCGCGCCCTGTCCACTGGCAACGCACGGTACTTTAAATATTTCTTGTAATTTTACGCCGACATATCCGGCCCGATATAAGAAGTTGGCATGAATGATGTCAATTTTATGCTTTCGGTGAATCCGATAAAACTGTAACAAACTGCTGAGCGTAGGTTGAAAAGGTATGAAAGGCGCTCGATGTACCTCATAAGGAAACACCATAGTTTCGTTATAACTTCTGAAAGCGGGGCGTAATGTTGGTACAATAACCTTGTGTCCTTTTCGGGTTAGTGCATCCGCCCAATAATGAGCAATGAATTCCCCGCCACCAATGTTGGGCAAAAAATGATCAGTGAGTAAAAGAATATTCAATTTTTCGTTCCCTCTAGTATTATTCAAGCCCGAAAATAATATGTTAGATCGTATATTGATTTTTAAAGAATTGAATATTGCGGCTGACAAAATCGATGGTCTCTATGAGACCGACCTCGAGTGTATGTTGTGTCTCCCATTCCAATAATTTTCTTGCTTTGGACGGATCGCAAATAAGTTTAATAACCTCACTTTTTTCAGGCCGCATGCGCTCTTTCTTAGTAATGATCGTACAAGAGTTGCCGGTTAGCTTGATTATGAGATCTGCTAGCTCACCGATAGTCACGCCAACTCCTGTTCCTATATTGATCTCCTGTCCGGTGCTTTCATCACATTCCGCCATTCGGATAAATGCATTGACGGTATCTTTGACAAATGTCAGATCCCGCACAGGCGTTAGTGAACCAAGTTCGATCTCCTTTTTCGTTAACGCTTGTGATATAATCGTTGGAACAATTGCTCGTGCGGACTGTCTGGGCCCAAAAGTATTGAACGGACGCATCGTGGCAACCGGCAAATCAAATGACCTATAAAAACTTTCGGCAAGTTTATCGGCGCTAATTTTTGACGCCGAGTACGGAGATTGGCCTTGCAGCGGGTGCTTTTCATCAATAGGGGTATAGATTGCACTTCCAAACACTTCACTTGTTGAGGTATGAATAACTTTGGTCACTTTTTCATCAAGACAAGATTGTAAAACATTCAATGTTCCTGCAATATTAGTCGATACATAACTCTGAGGCGCCACGTACGAATAAGGTATGGCGATCAAGGCAGCTAAGTGAAAAACAACATCACACCCCGCGACCATTTTGCGTACAAAAAACGGATCCTGAACGTCCCCCAAAATTACTTCAATATTCGTTTTGACAGAATCGGATGCTTGTTCCAAATTACCCCAGTCATTTCTGCCGTTATAATGTACGAGACATTTGACAATAGCCCCTTTTCTAATAAGTTCTTCAACCAGATGGCTCCCAATAAATCCTGAAGCGCCCGTTACCAAAACTCTTTTGTTTCTTAAATCCATAATTCTTGATTTTTAATTGATATGATATTTATGAGATGACAGTTGCCGTAATATATTTTCTTGCCTAACGGACAAAATTTTGGTAAAGATACTTTCTTTTATTAAAATTCCCAAAGCATTCTTGCGCAAAGCATAGGATAAGTTAGATAATCAGTTTAATCGCGTCTCTCATTTGATAAACGGCAATCAATATCGCGGCTGTCCATATAAGAGAATCCGTATAGCTTATTTTCCATTTTGATTCAATAAAAAAACTGAGATCTTTTAGTCCATACATAAGAAAAACTATCCAAATCCAATGATACATGGCTATCGTTCTAGGTAAGACAAAAAAGATCATGTATGCAGCCATTGGGGCCATTAATGTAATAAGAAAATATGAACTCTGCCTCTTTAGGCTTACTATTCCCCATACTCCAAGTACAATACCGATTATGGAAAATGTTTGCCAGTATGTCTTTATCCACTTTACCACATTGACGGGAATTCTTAATAAAATATCGTTTTCTTTTTCATACCAATACGAAGCAAAACCATATGATAAAGTAGGATTGGAAGCTGTGCGATCATTGATGTAGTAGCGATCATCTTTAGTTCTGTTGTCTATTCCAGTTTGGTATGGGCTGTTAAGCTCCCCCATTACCAAGTTCGCATAGGTTTTCCCGGACAATTGCCATCTTCCTGTATGTTCTTTCAAGAAATACATATAGGGAAATACCAGGATCAAGACAATTATTGGAACAATCCATGTCAGGTAATCTTGAGTACGGTCGGCTAAAACAATCCAAAGAAAAAAAATCCCTCCCGTTAAAAGCCCTTCCGGTTTGATATAATAAAGCCATGCCCATAAAATGGCAAATACAAATAACAAAATACGGGCCGTCTTTTTTTGCTTTCTCAGTTGTAAAGTCATCCATCCCATTGTCAGGAAAATTAGAGTAAACAAGGATTCACTATAACCGCTAACCGCATTGATTAATATGTTTGAGTTCGCTGCAAAGAGCATGACAGAAAGCCCGGCGTATTTTTTATCTTCAATAAAAAATAGGGAAAGTATAAATACCAGAGGCAAACTCAATAGAAAAGAAAAAAGACCGACATATTTTACGCTGCACGGAAGGTCGTTGACGAATAAATCAACGAACCCAACCACAAATGGGAATCCCGGAGGAAGCACCACATCCGGCATCCCGTTATTTTGGAGGCCGAGGCCTCTCCACAAACCTTGCCCGATTTCTGCATATTCCTGAGGGTCGTTGTTAGAAAATCGGTTCCTGTCTTGAACAAAAAGAGCATACAGAACAAAGATTATTGAACAACATAAAATTACCGGAATTATTTTTGTTACTAATCTAGAAATTATTGCATTAAGACTAAAATCATGTATCATGATGATATGTTCCCATTGGATGCGTCAACGATACGACTTGGGCAACAGGCGCTGCACGAAAGAAAATCTTTTTGCAATCTTCTTGATAATAAAAACATCTTCATTATCGAATTTTAGTAAGAAGAGGCCGAGAATGTAAAAGCCCCACAGTGAGAATATATATATCACAAACGTAAACTGATATAGAGGTAATCGATAGATTAAAAGCAATAACTCAACGAAAAAAGCAGATACGACTAGGCTAAAAATTGGTTTCAATAGCGATTTCTTAAATGGGTACCAACCGAGATAGTGGCGCACTTCAATCACGGTCATAGTGTTCAATATAATCATTGACAATCCGTTACTGATTGCCGCGCCAAGTATGCCGTAAGATTTGATAAAAAAATAGTATAACACTACGTTCACAACTGCCATAACAGCGGAATTTGCCAAATTCACATTTATTCTACCGGTCATCATTATGATATTACCTGAAAGTCCTAAAAAGTCGTGTATCAAATTTCCCGTGCTCATTAACAAGATAATTAAAACACCTTCTGAGAAATCCTTTCCAAAAACATTCAGAATTTCGTTTGAAAAAAGAATTATGGTCGCATAAATCGGCAGACTCATTGAAAACGACCACTTAGTTACCGTTTTATAAAGACTCTCTAATTCTTCGAACTTTTTCGCCGCATGCAACTCCGCAACCAGAGGTCCAAATATGGTGCCGATTGTGTAATGAGGCAAGTAAATCAACGGCTGTAATCGGAGAGCTACTGTGTAAATACCCACTTCACGCATGGTAGTAAAAAAACCTAAGAACAGGATATCGAGTTGGAAAGTATATTTGCTTAGCAGAGAGTTTGTGAACAGCGCGGCAGCAAACTTATTCATTTTGTTTTTTTCATATTCCGGCTTAAAAGAAAAATCTTTTAATTTCGGAAATACCTTCAGCAAAAAAAACAGTGAGACGCTTAATATGACCGCATCTTGTACTAAGTTTGAGCCAAGCGCAGCATATAAATCCCACCCGAAAAAAACAAAAAGAACCAAACTGACTATTTTGGCAGCTGAACCGATGATTTCATTTGACAAAACTTTGTATTTAATTTCCTGAAGACCGTTGAGACTTGACATCATCACCTGATAGAGCGACGTCATCAAAATCGAAGCGGCGTAAAAACGGAATGCACGAACAATGTTGGTTTCAAATGTTTCC
>JAEUSK010000278.1 GCA_016787925.1 bacterium
CCGATTCGCTCCGGGTAAGTGTAAACATTAAACCGGTCGTCTCGTAAAAATCCTATCAAAGTAATCCCAAATTCGTACGCTACTTTTACCGCTAAATGTGAAGGCGCGGATACGGCTGCAAGAATAGGAATACGCGCACTCAACGACTTTTGGACAATTTCATAACTTAATCTTCCGCTGACCATGAGAACATGAGACGACAACGGCAGAATTTCACGCAGCCAGGCATCGCCGATGATCTTATCCACAGCATTGTGACGTCCGATATCTTCACGCAAACAAATTGATTCCCCATTCGGGTCGAATAATCCGGCCGCGTGTAATCCGCCGGTATGATGAAATATTTTCTGCGCCGATCGCATTTGATTTGGTAGACCCAATAAAATCCGGGCCGTCACGTTCAAGGTTGATTCAACTCGTTTAAATCCCTTTTCCCGAAGATCCTCGATTGTCGTTCTACCGCAAATGCCGCAGCTGGAGTTTACAAAAGAATAACGGTTTAAGCTCTCCGAATTCTTGATCTTTGCGAATGTTTTAGTATCAACTTGTATGAAAATGGAGTTCGGAGTTCTTTGATCAACGCTGCGAACCTGTGAATAATTACTGATAAGTCCTTCCGAAAAAAGAAAACCAATGCCGAGTTCGTCATCATGTCCGGGCGTCCTCATCGTTGTCGCAAGCAGTTTGTCGGCTTCACCATCGTCTTGCCGGACATAAATCTCCAGGGGTTCTTCTACGGTGAGGCTGTCGCTGTCCTCATGCCATTTACCGGCACGATAAGTCCGAATAACGAATTTTTCGGTAGGATGATTCATGGCATCAAAAAGTCAAATTATCTATGATGACAAAATACAGAAATTACATTAAAAATAAAAGGGAAGGATTCGTTGAAACCTGGCTTATATTAAGGAAAGGATATCTGACCATTGGGATCACGAATAATTATAAAAAACCTTGTTTTTATAGGTGTGTTGCTATATATTTGGCGCACTTTGGTAAAAACAGCTAATGTGTTGATTTTTTTACGTTATAAGAACGGAGAAGTATGATCGAAGATGCGGACGTTATTGAAAAAAAAGAAAGTGAATCGGTTGTGGAATTAAGGAAGGATATTCGAAATATTGCGATCATCGCTCACGTCGATCATGGGAAAACCACATTGGTTGACAAGATGCTCCAGCAAACCGGAGTGTATCGTGACAATCAGAAAATTACTGACCGTGTGATGGATTCCAATGACCTCGAACGTGAGCGCGGCATAACGATTCTTGCAAAAAACACGTCCATTCGTTATAAAGAAACCAAGATCAATATTGTAGATACACCCGGACATGCTGACTTCGGCGGGGAAGTGGAACGAATTCTGAAAATGGTTGACGGCGTATTACTGCTCGTAGACGCATTTGACGGACCGATGCCGCAGACGAAATTCGTTTTGAAAAAATCGCTCGAACTGAATTTAACCCCGATTGTGGTGATCAACAAAATAGACCGTCCCGGTGCCCGCCCTCATGAAGTGCTGGACGAAGTGTTCAGTTTATTTCTTGAACTCGGCGCCAACGACCATCAGCTTGATTTTACCACGATTTATTCTTCCGCTAAATTGGGTTATGCAAAATACGAACTGGACCAGGATAGTGATAATTTAGATCCGCTTTTTGATTCGATAGTTTCCACCATTCCCCTGCCGCCGGGCGACAAAGAATCTCCGTTCCAAATGCTCGTGACGAATATTGATTATTCTGATTTTCTTGGGCGGATTTCAATTGGCCGCATCACGCGCGGTTTAGTCAAACTGGGCCAGCAAGTGACCGTGATCAAGAAAGACGGGAGTCAATATAACGGGAAAGTGGTTAAGTTGTATGCATTTGAAAAATTAAAACGTGAAGAAGTGGATGAAGCGTATGCCGGCGAGATTGTATCCATTGCAGGATTAGAAGAAATAGAGATCGGTGAGACAATTGCCGATCCGAAAAATCCGGAGGCGCTTGAACCGATCCATATCGATGAGCCGACGATCACGATGAATTTTATTGTGAATAATTCTCCCTTTGCCGGCCAAGACGGCAAGTTTGTCACCTCCCGCCATTTACGCGAAAGATTGTACAAAGAATTATTATCTAATTTAGCTTTGAAAGTCGAAGACACCGAAAGTATGGATACGTTCAAGGTTTCCGGACGCGGTGAATTGCATTTATGTATCCTGATCGAAACCATGCGGCGTGAGGGATATGAATTTCAGGTTTCGCGCCCCGAAGTAATTTTGAAAAAGATAGACGGCCAGTTGATGGAACCAATGGAGTATCTGGTCGTTGATGTGCCGGAACAATATATGGGCGTCATAATCGAGAAACTCGGGAAACGCAAAGCGGAAATGAAAAATCTTATTCATCTTGAAAACGGGCAGGTGAAAATCGAGTTCGTAATTCCGGCGCGCGGGTTGATAGGCTATCGCGGCGATTTTTTGACCGATACGCGCGGCACCGGCGTGATCTATCATAATTTTCACGATTATCAGCCTTATAAAGGGGACATACCGGGACGCAGCAATGGGGTAATGATTTCAATGGAAAATACGGAAACGTCCGCGTTTGCGTTATGGAATCTGCAGGAGCGCGGCATGCTGCTCGTGGGTCCGACCATCGCCGTGTACGAAGGTATGATCATTGGTGAACATTCCCGCGATAATGATATTGTGGTGAATGTTGGGAAAGGAAAAAAATTAACCAACATGCGCGCGTCGGGGACCGATGATGCCGTTCGCCTCGATACAATTCATCCGTTGAGTCTTGAGGATTATATCGAATTTATCAATGACGATGAATTGGTCGAGATAACGCCATTAAATTTGCGCCTGCGAAAGAAGTTGCTTAAAGAAACAGACCGCCGCAGAGACGAAAGAAGAAAAAGGGATTAAGAAGGTCAGAGTATGTTCAACGATCTGTCACTAAAAATCGAAGGCGTCTTTCGCAAACTAAGCGGGCGCACTTCGATCAACGAGAAAAATATTTCCGATGCGCTGCGTGAAATTCGTGTTGCGCTCCTGGAAGCGGACGTTAATTTCAAAGTTGTCAAGGAATTTATCGATCAGGCGACAACGAAGGCATTAGGACAAGACGTTCTTCACAGCGTCAGTCCCGGCGAGCAATTTGTAAAAATTATTCATGACGAATTAGTTATCATGCTTGGCGGTGAAAATGCTCCGATCCGGCATGCGGGGATGCCTCCTACAGTGATCATGATCGTCGGGCTTCAGGGTTCAGGTAAAACAACCTTCAGCGGAAAGTTGGCCCAGTATCTGATCAAACGAGGCAAACGGCCACTGCTCGTTGCGGCGGACGTCTACCGTCCTGCCGCTGCAGAACAGCTCCAAGTGTTGGGACAGTCGCTTGATGTTTTGACCTTTACACCTGCAGAAGCTAAGACGAACGATCCGGTTAAAATTTGTTTCGATTCCATCACGTATGCCCGTCAGCACACGAAAGACGTTGTTATTCTGGATACGGCCGGCCGCCTTCACATTGACGATGCGCTGATGAAGGAACTTGAGCTTATCAAACTCAAGAGTAAGCCCAATGAAATTCTCTTTGTTGCGGACGGTATGACCGGTCAAGATGCGGTTAATACGGCAAAGGAATTTGTTTCGCGCCTGGATTTTGACGGAGTTGTGCTGACCAAACTTGACGGCGATACCCGCGGGGGCGCTGCGCTATCTATTCGCAGCATTACAGGCAAGCCGATCAAGTTTATTAGTACCGGCGAAAAAATGGATTCGATGGAGGAATTTCATCCTGAGCGCATGGCGTCGCGCATACTTGGAATGGGCGATATTGTAAGCCTCGTTGAAAAAGCTCAAGAAACCATTGATATCGAAAAAGCACAGCAACTGGAAGAGAAATTCCGTAAAAACGAATTTACCCTCGAAGATTTTGCCGACCAACTTAAGCAAATAAAAAAATTAGGTTCACTTGAAAGTATTCTCGGCATGATCCCGGGTATCGGCAATAAGATAAAAAATTTGAATATTGATGATAAGACACTTGTTCGAATGGAAGCGATCGTGTCTTCCATGACCCCGAAAGAGCGCGTTCGGCCGCAAATTTTGGATGGGAGGAGACGAATGCGGGTTGCCAAGGGCAGCGGTTCGTCAGTGCAGGACGTCAATCGGCTTTTGAAACAATTTGTCGATATGCAGAAAATGATGAAAAAAATGGGCAAAATGAATCCGGCGGATATGATGAAAATGATGCCGTTCGGAAATAGGTAGCGTTAAGCAAAAATAAAAAAATATTGATTATGAACGTTGAATTTAATAAAATTATGACCCTAAGAGAATATCTGGAAATTTGTTAACTTTATATATTTCACTATTTCAAACGGAGGATATCGAACTTGGTTAAATTAAGAATGCAAAGAGGCGGGAAGACGCACAGACCTTTTTACAAAATTGTTGCGACCCACGGCACACGCAAACGCGACGGCGATTATATTGAACGAATCGGCAGTTATGATTCTATCGTGACGCCGCCCAAAGTCACCATCGATGAAGCAAAAGCGCTGAAGTGGTTGTCTCAGGGCGCGCAGCCCTCTGATACGGTCAAAAGCCTTTTGCGTAAAGCCGGTATTTTGCACAAATGGAGATTGACGGCTAAAGGAATGGCGGCGGAAGAAATTCAGGCGGAAATGGAAAAGTGGCGTGCCAAGCAAGGCGAAAAAGCTGCGGCCAAACGGGTAAAAAAGACCAAAGCGTTGAAGAAAAAAACGGAAACAAAAACAGAAACTAAGACCGAACCGGCAGTACCGGCGGCCGAATGATAAATTAGGCGTCTCCCGTTCATCGGGACTATATCGAAGTGCGACAGAACTAGAAACTCTAACTTGAAGGAGGCATCGCGATGCAGAACTTTATTGAGTTCGTAGTCAAACACCTGGTAGACAAACCGGAAGAGGTAGTGGTATCGGAAATTGACGGAGAACGAGTAACGGTTTTCGAACTAAAAGTTGGACAAGGCGACCTCGGCAAAGTGATTGGGAAACGCGGTCAAAACGCCAAAGCACTCAGGACACTTTTGGCTGCCGCCTCTGCCCGAGCCGGGAAACGCGCCGTTTTGGAAATATTAGAGTAAGTAAGACAGTTCGTGGATGATTTAAATCTGTATCGTATTGCAAAGATACTGCGCGGGCATGGCATAAAGGGCGAATTGAAGTTTACGCCGTTGAATGAGCACTTTGATGAGATGAACACCGGGATCAAATTATATCTGGCAGATCGGTTTAACAATGTTCAGGAAGTTCATATAGAAAAAATTCGTATTACGCAAACGGAGGGAATTGTAAAGTTTAAAGAGATTGCAGACCGCACGGGAGCCGATAAGTTTTCCGGCGGTTATTTGCTCATTGACAAATCGGATTTGCCCAAGTTACCGAAGAATGAATTTTACGTGGAAGATCTCATCGGCATGGATATCGTTGATGAGACCGGCAGAAAAAGAGGCGTTTTGAATGATATCTATTCGCAGCCGGCTTATGATATTTACGAAATGCTTCACGACGGCAAAAAAAGCCTCATTCCGGCGGTAGAGGAATTTGTTACGCATATTGACAAGAAGAATAGGACAATAACTGTGCACGTTATCGACGGATTGATAGAGTAGTCCCATAGGGGACAAATGTTCATTTAAAATAATAAGCTATGGCGCTCCGGATTGACATCATTACCGCATTTCCAACGATGATGGAAGAAGCATTTTCTTACAGCATGGTGGGACGGGCGATGAAGCGTAAATGTGCATCGGTGGTCAATCACGATCTGCGGAAATACGCAACAGACAAACACCGAACGATCGATGATACGCCGTACGGCGGCGGCGGCGGAATGATACTTCAGGCCGAGCCGATATTTCGATGCGTGGAGGATCTGTTTCAGATACCGCCGGTCACGCGTGATGGACACATCCGCCAACATCTCGACGATTCGACGGAAGTGATCATGTTATCGCCGCAGGGCGAAGTTTTTACGCAGAAAAAAGCGGTGGAACTTTCCCTGAAATCGCGGATCGTGTTTATCAGCGGACATTATAAGGGTATTGACGAGCGCGTGCATGAGAAACTGGTAACGCAGAGTATATCGATGGGTGATTTTGTCTGCAGCGGCGGCGAATATCCGGTCATGGTCATGGTGGATGCTATCGTGAGGCTTATTCCCGGCGTGCTCAGTGACGCCGCGTCGGCGCTGTCGGATTCGTTTCAGGATGATCTTTTGGATTGCCCATATTACACAAAGCCGGAGGAATTTCGCGGCATGAAGGTTCCGAACATACTGCTGTCAGGCAATCATGCGGATATTCAGGATTGGCGTGAAAAACAAAAGAAGGAAATAACGCAAAAATTACGGCCCGATTTGTGGAATCGGAATAACCAGACTTAAAAAATAATAATTCATTTATATTATCGGAGGTAAGTTACATGAACAAGGTTGATGCAGTCACGGCATTCCAGATACGGAATGATATCCCGGAATTTAGTCCCGGGGATACTGTTGCCGTGCAGGTCAAAGTTATCGAAGGCGACAAAGAACGTGTTCAGACATTTGAAGGCGTTGTCATTCAAAAACGCGGCAGCGGCATCCACGCCAGTTTTACAGTGCGTAAAATTTCAAACGGCGTAGGCGTGGAACGTATTTTTCTGAAGAATTCGCCCCGCATTTCCGCAGTTAGTCTGATTCGAAGAGGCCGGGTGCGGCGAGCCAAACTTTTCTATCTCAGAGGGCGAACAGGGAAAAGCGCGCGTGTGAATGAACAATTGGATGCAGCACCCGCGCCTGAGGTCAAAACGGCAGACGTTGCTCCAAACTAAAAATCAATTCTAAAGACTCAAAAAGGGTATGCGGCGCATGCCCTTTTTTTTTATGTGCCGAGGCTGTCTATGTGGAAGAAATTATATGCATACATTAGTATTCTTCGGCCAGTCAATATGATCATTTCTTTTTCAGCCGTGTATCTCGTTCTCTTTCTCTCGGGAGCTCAGCAAAATCCCGGGCTTTGGCTCCACGCGTTGTATGCCGCGCTGTCTGCAAGTCTGATTTGCGGCGGATCAAATATTATCAATGATTTCTTCGATATTGAGATTGACAAGATCAATAGGCCGGAACGGGCGATGGCGCAGGGGTTAATTTCCAAACGCACCGCATTAGTATATTGGGCGGTAATTAATATCATTGGATTGTCTTTCAGCATTTGGATCGGAATAGAGTGTTTTTTGATAGCGCTCTTTTCCGTAGCACTATTATTTGTTTACAGTTCGTATCTCAAACGAACTCCCCTGATGGGGAATCTCACAGTAAGTTTTTTTACCGGTCTGGCTTTTATTTATGGGGGAGTCGCAGTTGGCCAGTGGAGGCTGGCCGTAATTCCAGCTGTATTCGCGTTTTTATTTCATTGGGGCCGTGAGATTTTGAAAGATATTGAAGATATGGAGGGTGACCGGCGAATGTTGGCCCGGACTTTCCCAATCGAGTACGGCATTCGCAGCGCGTTAATCTTGACCACGCTTATATTTCTGGTTTTAGTCGCCGTTACGGTTTGGGTCTTTCTGGTTGATTTTTATAATCTGATTTACTTCTTAATTGTTTTAGTTGGCATGTACCCCGCACTCTTATACACGTTAATTTCGATGTGGCGTGACCACTCAAAAAATAATATTAGCCGCTTGAGTTTTTTGTTAAAAATTGAGATGTTTATAGGATTGCTTGCAATATATTTTGGATCAACACCTACCCACACGTTACCATGAGTATTATTTTCGATGACTGTGAATTAATTGCCTTTCTGGATGCAGGTGAGGAAGCCCCTATTCAAGGTAACGCATCTTTGCATGATGCAGAAGACGACCGGAAATCATCAGATAATGAAAAGCTTCTATTGTCGCTGTACCGTCGGCTCTCTGCAGATCAACAGCGTAAGATCTTGAGTCACATTCGCCATGTTTTGGAATCCGTGCACGACGCCAGAAAAGTCAACCTCCTGAAGGCAATTGAGGACTCAAAGCATGCGGCGGCGCAGGAGGCCCTATCCGATATTATCAAGGATATCGTAAAATAGACCGATGCGAATTAACAGAAAAAAATATTGAAAATACGGCTGTTTTTTGCTACAATATCATTCACCAGCCGGTCCAATAAACAGCTATCCTGATGAATACCGTTGTGTTAGTTACAGGCGCCAGCAAGGGAATAGGTGCCGCGAATGTAGACCGATGGATCCGTAAAGGAGCTTTGGTGATAGCTTCTTCACGGACAAAAAAGAACTTGGAAGCATCGGTAAGAAAATACGCCAAAGGAAGAGTCTTCCCGGTTGTCTGTGATGTTACGTCACCGTCGTCAGTTAAAGCGTTATTCCGTACCATCAAAACTAAATTTAAGCGGCTCGACGTTTTGGTAAACAATGCCGGCATCGGTTATTTTGAACCGATCGAAAAAATTACTCTGGACCATTGGCAAACGACGATTAATACAATTTTGACCGGAACATTTCTGATGACTAAGGCCATGTTGCCTTTGCTCAAGAAAAGCGAGAGAGCGCATATTTTCAATATCTGTTCCACCGCAAGCAAGAAGGGGTTTATGAACTGTGGCTCTTATAGTGCGGCCAAATTCGGCCAGCTCGGTTTTACTGAAGTGTTGCGGGAAGAAGTAAGGCCGATGCGCATTAAAGTAACGGCCATAATTCCCGGCGCAGTGGACACGCCGTTTTGGGAAAAACAGACGTCCGGTTTTGACCGTTCAATAATGCTGCATGCAGCCGACGTGGCGGAAGCCATCATCTATGCCTACGAGCAAACGAAAAATAATTTAGTTGAAGAAATAGTTCTTAAGCCGGCTTGCGGTGACCTATAAAAAAGAGGTTATAATGACAGAACCCATCACTACGACAAAAACGACGGAAGCGATCGACGACGACGCGCCCAGACGCCAGACGCGAGTATTGGTTGTGGATGACGATGACGACGGGCTTTACATCCTTAAACTTCTGCTGTCGAAAATGAAATATGAGGTGCATACGGCCAAGGACGGAGAAGAAGCGCTGCAAAAGGCAGAAGCGCTGGTTCCGGATATTATCTTACTGGACGTTATGATGCCGAAGTTGAACGGATTTGAAGTGTGCAAACGCGTCAAAGCCACACCGGAAGGCCAGTATATTCCGATTATTCTCCTTACCGCGAAAAGCGAACTCATGAGTAAAATAGAAGGATTGGACTGCGGCGCGGATGAATATTTGACCAAGCCGTATGACATGAGCGAACTCACGGCGCGTATACGTTCAATGCTTCGCATCAAAAACTTGAATGATTCGTTACGCAATGCCAACAAACAACTCGAAGAATTATCCGTCACAGATGAATTGACCAGGCTATACAATCGCCGGTATATTAACAAGAAGCTGGAAGATGAATTCCGCCGCGCGCAGCGTTATAAACGCCCGTTGTCATGTCTCATGTTCGATGCGGACCACTTCAAAGCTGTGAACGACACGTACGGCCATAAGTTCGGCGACCTTGTACTCAAGGAAATTTCAGCAATCATCCAGGAAACCGTACGACTCGTTGATATATGCGGCCGTTTTGGCGGGGAAGAATTTATAGCGCTTCTTCCCGATACGGACATAGATAACGCTTTGATCCTGGGCGAACGTATCCGCAAGAAAGTGGAAATGCACGAATTTAAAGATGAGAATCACGCCATCCATAAAACCATAAGCATCGGAATCTCCTCTGTGCCGGACGACCTGATCAAAGATGAATTTCAGATGGTCGAATGGTCAGACAAGGCATTATATCATGCCAAGAACTCCGGCAGGAATAAGGTGATATTGTATTCCGAATTAGACGAATTTAAAGAATTCAAAGCGCGATGAAAGCTGCGGCCGAGATCACTGTCTCCGGATTGGTTCAAGGCGTTGGTTTTCGGTGGTTCACTCAAAAACGCGCGACCGAGTTGAATCTTAACGGATTCGTTAGAAATTCGGAAGACGGAAGCGTACTGGTTGAAGTCGAGGGGGATCGCCGGCAGATTGAAATTCTGATTGAAAAGCTTCACAAGGGCCCCGCTTTTTCCCGCGTCAAAGACCTCAATATCATCTGGAAAGAATGTGAAAGCAGGTTTGAAAATTTCTATATAAAAGACTGAATATGGATTATAAAAAAATTATACGCAGTGTTCCGGATTTTCCGAAGCCGGGGATCAATTTTAAAGATATTACTACGTTGGTCGGAAATGCCGATGCCCTCAAGACATCATGCACGGATATGTCGGAAAAGTTCCGTGACAGGAAAATAGACGCCGTAGCGGGAATTGAATCACGAGGTTTTATTTTCGGCTCGATGATCGCAGTCGAACTCGGTGTCGGCTTTATTCCCGTGAGAAAGCCGGGAAAATTACCGGCAAAGACCATTTCAGCATCGTATGAACTCGAATACGGTCAGAATGTCCTGCACATGCATACCGACGCTGTCGCCAAAGGACAGCGCATTCTCATCGTGGATGATCTTCTGGCAACGGGCGGAACGTTGCGCGCAACGTGTGATCTGGTCGAGCAATTGGGCGGCATCGTGTGCGGCATAGCCGTTGTGGCGGAACTGACATTCTTATCCGGCCGCGATAAACTGAAATCCTATGATCTAGTTTCTTTAGTTACGTACGATGAGGAATAGTATTATATAATGCCCATCTATGAAGAGAGATATCCCGCAGAGTTTTGGTTTAGTTGTTATTCACATTTTGAGTTAGCCGGAACAGCTGAATTTTCCTCCGAAAAACGCACCGACAATAAACGTATGGTTTTCTATGACGTTGAGACGCAAAAACGCGCCGACGAAGTTGGCGGCTGGGATCGCGCTGACCTGATGCTTATATCCATTGCCGTCAGCTATGCGGAAGACGACGGATACAAAGTGTGGTATGAAAAGGATACGCGCGAGATGATCCGCTATATGTCGGGCTTTGACATGGTCGTTTCGTTTAATGGGAATAATTTTGACAGTAAAGTATTATCACATTACGGCGACGTGTCTGTGCTTCACGAGAAATCTTTTGATGTGGCGGAATATCTGAGCGGAAAACTCAAACACCGTATTCGTTTAGAGAGCATTGCCACGGCAACGCTTGGCGCCGGAAAAAGTGCCGATGGGTTGCTCGCGCTGCAGTGGTGGAAAGAAGGACGGGTGGACGAAATCATTGAGTATTGTAAACAGGATGTCAAAGTCTTGCGCGATGTTGTTATGTATGGAAAAGAACACGGTTTTATCTCGTATAACGATGTGGAGCAGAACATGGTCAAAGTTGCGGTAGATTGGTGAACGATGGCAACCGAAAAAGATAAATTTCTAATAATAGTCAAAAGCGGCACTGTAAAGCCGCAGCAGAAGACGATCTCGCTGGGCGGTCAGCCATGGGAACTCGAATGGAGCACTTCATCGGACGTCCCGATGAGCATTGATTTTTTTAATTTAACCGTCGGAAAATATTCACGAACGACAAATGACCGGCAAGAGCAGGTTAAGAAAATCGAGGAATATTGGCGTATCACCGGAATTCCGGGGCACGCGCGAAAAATACGCTATGGATTTAACGCTCCGGAATCAACATCTACTCCTGCCAAAAAAATTGAAGATGGAATATACGTAGTCAAGATCACAGGTATGTCCACGATCACCGAAGGATTACATGCAGAGACGGGTGTCGGAATGGCCGTGATTAAATTAGCTCTTGGATCGATCGAACCCGCAGAATCCTCGGCAAGCCACGTTGAAGATAAGTCTTCAGAGCCTAATACCGATTCTGATCGGCCCGTCACTATAACGAATGAGGTTTTGGTGAATCTTCTGAAACTCACCGAAGAGTGACCATTTTCGGTAAAGGCCTGAGAGCACATTCCTCTTAAATTCAAAAAATCTGGATACCCGCTTGATACTTACATCAGATGTCCATATATTTACTCGATTTATTCTGAGTAACATTGGTGTAGGTGCAGTTAAAGGAATTTGAACGAATCTCATAACGTTGAGATTATCTGTTGTTTCATATATGATCAGTTAGAAAGGAACTATTTTAAATGGCTTCGGATGCTGTAAAGACTTTAGATGAAGTCACGATTCGTTTTGCCGGCGATTCCGGAGATGGTATGCAGTTGGTCGGAACGGAGTTAACCAACACATCTGCATTATTTGGTAATGATGTTGGCACGTTGCCGGACTATCCGGCGGAAATACGGGCGCCGATCGGTACCCTGGCAGGTGTTAGCGGTTTTCAATTGCACATCGGCAGTTTTGATATCCACACGCCGGGCGATGAGGTCGATGTTTTAGTTGCGATGAATCCTGCAGCGCTAAAGGCTAATATCAAAGCTCTCAAGCCCAATGGTGTCTTGATCGTCAATGCGGAAAGTTTCGATGAAAAAGGATTAAAACTTGCCGCCTTAACAAGCAATCCGTTGGAAGACGGGTCGGTGGATGCATATCAAACTTTTAAGGTCCAAATGTCATCGCACACCAAAGCAGCTCTTAAAGAGACCGGGCTTGACTTTCGGGAAATGGAGCGAAGCAAGAACTTTTTTGCGCTCGGCATGATCTATTGGCTGTTCAACCGTCCGATGGAAACCACGATCAAATTTTTGCAGGACAAGTTTGCTAAAAAACCAAAATTGGCCGAAGCAAATATTCTCGCGTTGCGTGCAGGACATTCTTATTGCGATGCTACCGAAGCATTTGTGAATTCTTATGAAGTTAATCCTGCGAAACTGCCTCCAGGAAAATATCGTAATCTTGGAGGCAACGAAGCGACGGCATTAGGGCTTATTGCAGCTTCTCAAAAATCAGGATTGGAATTATTTCTGGGATCGTACCCGATTACTCCGGCAAGCGATATTCTGCATACATTGGCCAAATACAAGAATTTCGGTGTAAAAACCTTTCAGGCTGAGGACGAAATCGCGGCAGTTGCAGCCGCGATCGGGGCATCGTTTGCCGGCGATCTTGCGATAACCAGCACATCCGGTCCCGGGTTGTGTCTAAAAAGCGAAGCTATCAATCTCGCCGTAATGGCGGAATTGCCTCTTATCATCATTGATGTGCAGCGCGCCGGCCCCAGCACTGGATTGCCAACGAAAACGGAACAAGCCGATTTGCTTCAGGCCATGTACGGAAGAAACGGCGAGTCGCCTGTGCCGATTATTGCCGCATCGAGGCCCGGAGATTGTTTCGAAACGGCATATGAAGCTTCACGGATCGCCGTTAAATATATGACACCGGTCCTGCTGATGACGGACGGGTATATAGGTAATGGGGCCGAACCGTGGCTTATTCCCGATTCTGATAGTCTGCCGGAATTTACAGCAAAGTTTGCCACGAATAAAGAAGGATTTGCTCCGTATGCGCGCGATCAGAAGACTCTGGCAAGGCCGTGGGTTATTCCGGGAACGCCGGGAATGGAACATCGTATCGGCGGGCTTGAAAAAAAGAATATCGAAGGTACTGTGAACTACGAACCCGATAATCACGATTACATGTGCCGCATTAGAGCGGCGAAAATTGCAAACATAGTTAATGATATCCCGCCAATCGAGATCTTCGGGCCTGAATCAGGCGAACTGCTTATTGTCGGTTGGGGTGGAACGTACGGCGCGATTCGTACAGCAGTTGAAAGATGTCAGAAAAAGAAAATGAAAGTATCCAGACTGCATTTACACTGGATTAACCCGTTCCCGAAGGATTTTGGCGATATTCTCAGGAAATTTAAATATGTATTGGTTCCGGAAGTAAATCTGGGGCAGCTGGTTAAACTCATTCGGGCGGAATATTTGGTCGATGCGCACGGTTTAAGTAAAATAACCGGGCAGCCGTTTACCGCGGGAGAAATAGAAACAAAGATCGCTGAAATTTTGTCTGCAAAAAAATAAACAGAGAATTTTTTTGAATTATTATAGATAGGAGTATGCATGAGCGCTGTAACAGAAGCTCCGGTAATCAAACTTACAAAAAAAGATTTTGAATCCGACCAGGATATAAGGTGGTGTCCGGGATGCGGCGACTATTCGATATTAGCGACGGTTCAGCGCACACTGCCGGAGTTTTCTTTAAATAAGGAGA
This sequence comes from bacterium, assembly GCA_016787925.1. Classification (GTDB taxonomy): domain Bacteria; phylum CLD3; class CLD3; order SB21; family SB21; genus SB21. The sequence continues at coordinate 14,140 of JAEUSK010000278.1, forward strand.
AATATGTCTTTGTTTCCGGGATCGGCTGTTCCAGCCGGTTTCCATATTATATGAATACCTACGGTTTTCATACGATTCACGGGCGGGCTCCGGCGATCGCTACCGGAATAAAAATTGCTAACCCTGATCTCAACGTCTGGGTTGTGAGCGGCGACGGTGATTCGCTGAGCATTGGCGGCAATCATTTTATTCATGTACTGCGCCGCAATCTGGATCTCAAATATCTTCTTTTCAATAACCGTATCTACGGACTAACGAAAGGACAGTATTCACCGACTTCCGAACACGGGAAGGTAACCAAATCTTCTCCGATGGGTTCATTAGAGCACTCGTTTAATCCTATTGCTGTAGCGCTGGGAACGGGAGCTACTTTTGTTGCGCGGGCGATGGATCGCGATCCAAAAAACATGCAGGAAGTCATTCGCGCGGCCCACAATCATCGTGGGACGGCCTTTGTGGAAATCTACCAGAACTGCAATATCTTTAATGACGGTGCGTTTGAATCGTTAACTGATAAGGAAACAAAACTCGAAAATACGTTATTGCTGGAACACGGTAAGCCGCTGGTATTTGGCAAAGCACGCAACAAAGGCATACATTTGAAAGGATTTAAGCCTGAAGCCGTGAATCTGGATGAAGGAAAATATTCCGTCAGCGATCTTTTGGTGCACGACATGTCAGTCAACGATCCGACGCTGGCTTTCATATACAGCCAGATGACGGAAGATCCAGGACTGCCGACGCCCATCGGCGTATTTCGGGCAATTACAAGGGGATGTTACGATCAAGATATGAGAACGCAGATCGCTTTTGCAAAAGATAGATTAGGTGCCGGAAATATAACATCTCTGCTCAACAAGGGCGACACTTGGGTTGTAGAATAGATAAACTCAGGACCATTGAATTGTTCAAGGTTTAATAAAATTGTCACAGAAATGGGGTTAATACACTATATCATTAGCCCAAACCCACAGGAGGACTTATGAAAACATCATTTACTGCGCTTGCGATAGCGGCATGCGCAACGCTTCTGGCAAGTTGTTCCGGTAAACAGGAATGGATTTATTTTGGCAACACCAAAGGTGATAATATTTCCGCCATTTTGCATGAGAAAGACATCGTATGGTACGGCACGAAAAAGGGCTTGATCAAATTTGATTATAAGAACGAAAAACGTATCATGTACAACGAAGCTTCCGGCCTGTCAGACGGCGACGTCAAATCGATTGTGATTGACAAGAACGGAATAAAATGGATCGGTACGGCGATCGGATTGAGCACATTTGATGGTACAGACATCTGGAATTCCTTCGATATTTCCAATCCCGGTTTTCCATCCAACTTAATCAACGAAGTGACCATTGACGAAAAGGGTATCGTCTGGATCGCGTCCGGAGCCGGAGTAGGTCAATTTGACGGAACAAACTGGAAAACGTTCAATTCCACCAACGGCATTATGGATGCGATAGTAAATGCCATCACGCATGACGGCAAAGGCAAGGTGTGGATAGGAACGGCGTCGACCGTGGAATGTTATGATGGACAAAAGTGGACGGCATACGATACTACAGATTCAAAAACCGCGTCAATGAATGTTCGTAACATTCATGTTTCAAAAAAAGGCAATGTTTGGATCGGATCTTCACGCGGTTTGCTTAAATTTGATGGTAAGAATTGGACCAATTATACTACGTCCAATTCCGGGCTGCCGGATAATATTGTTAAAGGATTTACGATTGATGCCAATGACAATAAATGGATTGGAACAACTAAAGGTCTTGCGAAGTTTGACGGATCGAATTGGACGATTTATAATATCAATAATTCCAAGATTCCATCCGATCGTATCAATGCTGTCGCCGCCGATGACAATGGGAATATTTGGATCGGAACTGAAAAAGATGGTTTGTGCGTGTTTAAAGAAGGCGGAGTGATCCTGGAGGAATAAACCGCGATTCATAGAACCAATTGAATGTTAGCGCAAGTGTTTTTGCTATTTCTTGGAAAGAATTTCATGAACCAGAACAAAAAAGACAGAGAAAAACTCATTCTGAAGTATGTGGTAAGGTTCTTTATTGACACGGGCAACCCCGTTGGCTCCGGATTTATTTCCAAACAGCTGCCTGTGGATATTAGCGCCGCAACCATTCGGAATATCATGAGTGAGTTGGAAGAACAAGGGTATCTGCAGCACCCGCACACGTCCGCCGGGCGCGTTCCGACGGATAAGGGTTACCGCGCATATGTCAATGACATGGTTGACCTGGAGGAGTTATCGGTCCAGGAAAAAACCATTCTGTCAACGGCTATTCGTGAGATCACGCATAAAATATCACAGATAGCCAAGGGCGTTGACGACGTATTATTTTTTTCATCCAAAGCGCTTGCAGATATTTCCAATGAGTTAGGCATCATTCTTTCGCCGCGGTTTAATCTTTGCATTTTTGAAAAATTGAATCTGATCCCGATTGCCTCTGACAGGATCTTGATCGAACTCAGTTTAAGATCCGGTTTTGTGAAAAACGTGATTCTGGAAGTAGAATCGAATCTCGCACACGGAGAATTACCCCAGATCGAACAGGCGTTGAATGAACGCCTGAGCGGATTAACCGTCGCTGAAATTCGCAAGACCATCGCGGATCGCCTAAGGGATTTGTCTTATACCGGCACGCAGCGCCGTCATTTTTATCGCGTTTTCTTGAGCTCATCGGATCACCTGTTCAATTTTGACGATAAAAACCTGTTGACGTTTGCTGGCGCGAACAATATTTTGTCAAAACCTGATTTTTCCGAGAGCAATGATCCGTTTGCGATCATACGAATGCTGGAAGAAAAGAGCCGGTTTGTTGATCTTTTAAGCGAACAAATTGAAGGCGGCGGCGTGGCCGTAACGATCGGCGGCGAAAACGACATTAAGGATATGAGCGGGTGCAGCATTGTCAAAGCCAATTACCGGCTTGGAGACGTGACGGGTACGGTAGGCGTGATCGGCCCGAAACGTATGCCCTATGGGAAAATCATTCCACTGGTTCGGCATACGGCGAATTTGCTGGATGAAGCTTTAAATAACGATTAGAATAGATGAGGGTTTTGTATTATGACAGATGAAATGAATATCAATGAGAAGGAGAAAGAAATTACTACTGAGGAACTAGACCTGACAGAAGAGAAGTTGGAAGGCGAAGAAAAGTCAATTTCCAACGGCCAAAAATCGGAAACACCATCGGAGGCGGATGCGCTTAAAGACCAGCTTTTGCGCACGTTGGCTGAATTTGATAATTACAAAAAACGCTCGCAGCGCGACATGAGCCAGTTTATGCAAACGGCCAATGAAAAATTAATATTGGAATTATTGCCGGTGATCGACGATATGGAACGCGCGATCAAGGTATCAAAAGAAATTACGTCGGACGACGCGAAGGTACAGCAATTTGCGCAGGGCGTTGAGTTTATCTATAAAAAAATTATGAAAACACTTGAGGCAAAAGGGCTTAAAGCCATCGAGTCGATCGGTATGCCGCTGGATGTGAACCTTCACGATGCCCTGATACAGATTGACGCCCCGGACACGGAGCCCCATACAGTCATAGACGAGCATGAAAAAGGGTATTATTTGTACGATAAAGTCATCCGCCACGCCAAAGTAATTGTAAGCAAATAATTTTTTATTTCTACTTGCATTTTCTTACTTGAAGGCCTACATTTGCCAGCATTTTTTATGAACGCCCTTGTAGCTCAGTTGGATAGAGCAGCAGTTTCCTAAACTGTTGGTCGTGCGTTCAAGTCGCGCCAA
>JAEUSK010000058.1 GCA_016787925.1 bacterium
GTCTCACTGCGCGGCAATAAGCGGTTTCAGAAATTAGTAAGCAGTAATCTTTGAGTCCACGTATGGTAGCCGCAAGCTTTAGCTTGCGTGCAAGTGTAAGAAACGTAAAATGACACAGATCAAAGAGAAAAAACACAGACTTCCAAGCGGTCTTTATGCGGGTTATGTTAGGGTCGCAGTCACGGCGTACATTAAGAACAAACTTCCGGTTTTCGTCAACTCTAATGTTGTGGATTACTTTTCCGACACGCTTATATTCGAAGCAACTGATAACAATTGTGATACTGAATCGTTTCAAATAAAAAACCGGATTCTGGTCTTCGAAAAACGATTCAAAAAGCGGGTGGCAGAAAATTTTTACGATCACCTAATAAGAAATGAAGAAGGTGTTCTGAAACATATAAGATATGTTTTGAATAACCCTGTTCGAAGAGGTATTGTTGCCGATTTGTTTGATTATCCCTACAAGGGATCAACAAGTCTCGATTTGAATAAAGAAATATTTTAAATAATAAATTCGCAGGCTGAAGCCTGCGCCTACCAATACGATTCGGGCGCATCATGATCGGACAAACTATTTCACATTACAAAATAGTCGCGAAGCTCGGCGAAGGCGGGATGGGCGTGGTGTATAAAGCGCATGATACGCAATTGGACCGTTTCGTTGCGCTGAAATTTCTGCCGCACTATCTCAATTCCGATCCCGTTGAAAAAGAACGATTCTACCACGAAGCCCGCGCTACATCCGCATTTAATCATCCTAATATCACGACGATTTACGAGATCGCGGAACACGACGGGCAATTGTACATTGCCTTAGAATTCGTTGAGGGATCGACGCTGAAACAATTGGTCAAACATGAAATTCCGTCGACCAAAACGGTGCTGGACATTGCAATCCAAGCCTGCGACGGGATAGCGACCGCTCATGAAAAAAGTATCGTTCACCGTGATATCAAGTCCGACAACATTATGATCACGCCCAAAGGCCAGGTCAAGGTCATGGATTTCGGTTTAGCGAAAGTGAAAGACGCGGTAAAGTTAACCAATGCCGGTTCCACGGTCGGCACGGCGGCGTATATGTCTCCTGAACAAGCGCTTGCCGGAGACGTGGATAACCGATCCGATATTTTTTCATTCGGTGTAGTGTTGTATGAACTGCTTACTGCTCACCTGCCCTTTCGAGGGGAACATCAGGCTGCAATAACTTATTCACTGATCCATGAAGAACCGCAGCCTTTAGCGCGTTTTAATAACGCAATTTCACCGGAGATGGAGCGTATCGTCCTGAAAGCGCTTGAAAAAGACAAGACGGAGCGGTACCAACATATTGAAGACATGCAGGCGGATCTCAGGAAAGAAATGAAAAATATTGAATACGCGCGAACGGGCTACGTCAGAGCCGATGCGGCGTCGCCGGATGCAAAAAGAAATATCATAAAAAAGCGGCTCAAGTATACGATCCCCGCAGGCATTGCCATCTTTATTATTGCGGTTTTAGTTTTTAATCCATTCAGCGTGCAGATCAATACGCAGAAAACCCAGGCCGCAGAAAAGAACTCACTGGCCGTTATGTATTTTCAAAACATTGCAGACCCCGAAGATAAAAACCACACCGGTGACATGTTGGCCGATCTTTTGATTACTTCCCTATCTCAGACGAAAGATCTCGAGGTTGTGAGCCGGGAACGATTGTACGATATTCAAAAAGAATTTAAGGCCGACTCAAGAATCATTGCGCCGGATATGGCAACCAAAGTGGCGCAGCGCGCCGGCGTCGCCACGATGCTTCTCGGATCCATTCTGCAGCACGAGCCCACTCTCGCCGTGACAGCGCGAATCATAGATGTTCAAAGCGGAAAAATCCTCAGTTCCGTTCGCGTGATCGGATACTCGTCGAAACAAATTTTTGCGCTGGTGGATACGCTTGCCCTGCTCATAAGAAATGACCTCCGCATCACCGATGGTTTGCCCGATGAGAAAAAATCGGTTGCTACGGTGACCACCAATTCCATAGAGGCCTACCGGTCGTATATCGAGGGCGTTGATCTCAACGGGAAATTTCTTAATGAAGAAGCGTATGTTGCTTTCAAAAAGGCAATAGAACTCGACACGAATTTTGCAATGGCGTATTATGCACTGTCCACAGCCCGTGGGAATGTAAGCAACATGGAGCGAGAGACCTCCTTGCGAAAAGCATATGCTCTCAGCGGCCGACTCCCGGAACGCGAACGTCTGATCATTCAGAACACCTATGTGAGTGATATTGAGAATAACCCGGCCAAAGCGGCCGTTTTGATGGAAGAATATATTCAGAAATTCCCGCATGAGAAAGGCGCCTATCTTGAACTTGGAGCATATTATGGACGCACCGGACAATTGGAAAAAATGGGGTTAACCTACCTTAAGGGAATTCAGGTCGACTCGCTCGATAAGAATTTGTGGAATATTCTTGGT
>JAEUSK010000096.1 GCA_016787925.1 bacterium
GATCCCATCACCCGCATTGAGGGACACCTTCGTATCGAAGTGGAAGTGAAGGACGGAAAAGTCGTGGATGCCTATAGTTCAGGCACCATGGTGCGGGGATTCGAACTTATTCTAAAAGGCCGCGATCCTCGCGACGCGTGGGCCTTTACGGAACGCGCCTGCGGTGTGTGCACCACCGTTCATGCTCTCGCGTCGGTACGAACCGTGGAAGACGCCTTAAAAATCACAGTACCGCCAAATGCGGAGCTTATCCGTAATCTCATGTTCTGCGCGCAATATCTGCAGGATCACGTCGTGCATTTTTATCATTTGCATGCGCTGGATTGGGTAGATATCGTGAGCGCCCTGAAAGCCGATCCGAAAAAGACTTCGGAGATCGCTCAGAGCATATCTAACTGGCCTAAGAGTTCACCGGCTTATTTCTCCGATCTGCAGAAACGACTCACCGCTTTTGTCACCAGCGGCCAACTCGGCATTTTTGCCAACGGCTATTGGGGACATGCGGCATACAAACTTCCACCGGAAGTGAACCTGATCGGCGTAGCGCATTATCTCGAAGCGCTTGAATGGCAAAAAGAGATCGTAAAAGTTCATACGATCTTCGGCGGGAAAAACCCGCATCCGAATTACCTTGTTGGCGGTGCGCCTTGCTCCATCAATATTGACGACTCAAACGCTTTAAATGCCGAACGCCTGGCGTATGTTGGAAAACTATTCGAAGATGCAAAAGTCTTTGTCGAACAGGTGTATATTCCCGATCTGCTGGCCGTAGCCTCATTCTACAAAGACTGGGGAGCGATCGGCGGAGGATTATCTAATTACATGTCGTACGGCGATTTGCCGATGAACGGATACGGCGATCTGTCGAAATTCAAATTCCCGCGCGGCGCGATACTCAATCGCAATCTGGCAGAAATTCACGAAGTGGACGGAAAGAATATCGATCAGGTACAGGAATTCATCAAGCATTCATGGTACGAATATTCCGACGGCAATGATAAAGGTAAACATCCATGGGACGGCGAAACGAAATTCAACTACACAGGGCCGAAACCGCCGTATGAATATCTGAATGTGGACAACAAATACAGTTGGCTTAAAACGCCGCGTTGGAAAGGCAATGCGATGGAAGTCGGGCCTCTGGCACGATTGCTCGTTGCCTACGGTTCCGGACACAAAGAAGTTCAGGAAACCATCGGCGCGGTATTGAAAAAACTAGATGTGCCTGTCGCTGCGCTATTTTCTACTTTGGGACGAACGGCTGCACGCGGGATTGAGACGCAATTGATTGCAGGTTGGTCATTGGAATTTTATAATCAGTTGCTAACCAATATCAAGAACGGCGATACGCGAACTTTCAATAATGAAAAATGGGAACCTGCCACATGGCCGAAAGAAGCTAAAGGCGTCGGACTCACTGAGGCGCCGCGCGGAGCCTTGGCGCATTGGATCGTTATCAAAGATCAAAAGATAGACAATTATCAGTTGGTCGTTCCGAGCACGTGGAATGCATCGCCGCGGGATCCGGAAGGAAAAATGTCGGCGTATGAATCATCGCTGATAGGCACGCCGATCAAGAATCCGGAGCAACCGCTGGAGGTGCTCCGTACCATTCATTCCTTCGATCCATGTATCGCGTGTGCCGTTCATCTCTATGATGAAAAGGGAACTTATGTACATCAAATCCAAACCTTTTAGGAGATGAAGTATGCATACTGCAACATTGAACAGAGTCTACGTTTGGCAGATACCTGTCCGCCTTTATCATTGGCTCAACGGAGCCTGCGTGACGGCATTAGCCATAACGGGATATATTATCGGCAGCCCTCCGGCTCTGCAAAGCGGTTCGGAGGCATCTTTCGGCTATTGGTTTGGAACGGTGCGTTTTATTCATTTCACGGCCGCTTTCCTGTTCTTCTTCAACTTTATGTTCAGGATCTATTGGGGATTTGCCGGAAACAAATACGCTCAATGGAGAAATTTCATCCTGCACAGAAAAGAACAATTTCAGGAAGCCGTAGAAGTGTTGAAAGTCGATATCCTCCAGGCCAAAAGTAAACCGATCGATTCGATCGGACATAATTCGCTCGCCAGTTTCACCTACTTCATAACGTTTATCGCCTTTCTATTCCAGTGCATCACCGGCTTTGGAATGTATGCGGCGATGAGCGATGCTATCCTTCCTAATCTATTTGCGTGGATCGTTCCGCTGATGGGCGGCGACTTTGCCGTTCGCCAGTGGCATCATCTGACCATGTGGTTCTTTATCATTTTTTCGATGGTCCACGTATATCTTGTTTTTTATCATGACTACGTCGAAGGCCGCGGCGTTTTATCCTCCATGGGCGGCGGTTGGAAATTTATTGAAAAGAAGTAGTCATCCTGCCGAAATAACGAGGGCGAACCGAAAGTTCGCCCTTTTTTTTATACGAATTGTGGACTATTTCAATTCGAAAACAGGAGCTATAACTTTTTTACCGCAGATAGCGCTGATTTACGCGGATAAACTTTCTGCGTACACCAGTGAAATCTGCGGGAGATTTGATAAACTAAATATTAATCTGTTTGACTGGCATGACATGGAATAATAAATATTGCGATTGCGCGTAGAACATTGTACTTTTTAAATACCTATCTAACTAAGCGATAAACAGTCGCGGTCAAATGCATTCGCATTGGGTGTATATTCCCACTTCTCGGGAAAGAACATATGAAAATTCTTGTATTAGGCATTGGAAATGTTCTCATGGGCGATGAAGGCGCCGGAGTTCATGCTATACGCGAACTGGAAAAACAAACCTGGCCTGAAAACGTGCACATTCTGGATGGCGGAACGGGCGGATTTCATTTGCTCGAATACTTGCAGCATTATAAAAAGATCATCATGATCGACGCAACGATGGACGGCCAGCCGCCGGGAACACTGCGCCTCATCAAACCGCGTTTTTCAAGCGACTTCCCCAAAGCGCTCAGCGCGCACGATATCGGCCTGAAAGATCTCGTGGAGTCTGCGGCCATCTTAAACCACATGCCTGACGTGCATCTCATCACGGTATCTATTGAAACCGTTCAGCCGATGAGGCTTGATTTATCACCCGAAATACAAAATGTTTTGCCCGAAATTACAAAATCAGTTAAAGATATACTATTGTCGTTGGACGAAACCTCGTCGGTAGCGTGAGTTTGATTACGAATCAAGAAGCAGTGTTTAGAAAACATAAAAGTGGAGTCCAGATACCACTAAAAAATAACGGGGCGCAACCGAAAAGCCAAACGAGTAGGTGTAAAAAATGAGGAGACGGAAATGGGTATCATTGCATTAATTTACCTTGCGATCGTCGTATTGATGATTGCTTCTCTCTGGATCATTTTCACGAAAGCCGGTAAACCGGGCTGGGCTTGCCTTATCCCGATCTATAACATTATCATTTTGTTGGAAATTGTAGGTAAACCGTGGTGGTGGCTTTTACTTATGCTTATACCGTTGGTAAACATTATCGTTCTCATCATTGTTGTTCACGGTTTGTCCGTGTGTTTTGGGAAGGGCGCCGGTTTCACAGTGGGCTTGATTCTGCTTGGGTTCGTGTTCTATCCGATGTTGGCCTTTGGCGACGCCACGTACAGTGCTCCGGCAAAAAGCAGCTAAGGTTTTCCTACACAGTTATTGCCAAAAACAGCGGGTTTTTCAATTGAAAAGCCCGTTTCTTATTTTTGGTGTTCTGGCAAAACGGATGAATTGTATCTGAACCTGTTATCAAAAATCCTGAGCACAATAGATGAAAATCAATTAACATTGTTCAATGTCCAATGTTCACTGATTTCTCACATCTTCCCCCCAATGCAGTTTGTTACGCAGAACTTCAAAGAAATTTCGTTCGCCAAATCGAATCAGGTTTATCTTATGCGCAGCCTGCTTGATCGTCACCGAAGTTCCGGTGTGAATGCTCGCATCCTCGTGTCCATCGGCAGTTAGTTTTACAGTTTCGTGCGACTCCAAAGTCAGCCTGACAGTTCGGTCTGAATTGATCACCAGAGGCCTCGCGGTCAAAGTATGCGGACAGATGGGGTTAATGATAATCGCCTCCAGGGTTGGCGCCAATATCGGGCCGTTGGCAGAAAGCGAGTAAGCAGTTGAACCCGTCGGCGTCGCAACAATCAAACCGTCCGAAATATAGGTATTGAGAAATGCTCCGTCCACTTCCGTCCGGATCTTGATGAACCTGACCGTCTCGCCGCGGACGAGAACAAAATCATTTAAAGCATACGCCATGTCGGAACCCCAACGCGCCTCGAGTACCATACGTTGTTCGAGATGATAGTCCTTCGCTTTGACGCGTTCAAATGCCTGTTCCAGTTCCTTGGTTTCCACTTCCGTCAAAAAACCCAGCTTACCGACATTCACTCCGAGTATCGGTTTACCGGAATCGCCAGCCAGGCGCGCCGTCATAAGCAACGTTCCGTCTCCGCCAAATGAAATGAGATAATCCGATCGTTTGGCCAATTCCTCTTCTTCTGCGAAATGGACCTTGTTCACCAGCTTTTTGTCTTTACATATTTTTTCCGCGTTCTGATCCACTACGAAATCGTAGTTTCTTTCAATGAGCCATGCCAGAAATTTCGGCAGGATCGGGATTACGTTTTCTTTTTGAATATTAATAATGATTCCAAATGTCATGATGCGCTCTCTTAATTATCGGATGAGTAAAAGTACTGTTGTACGTATTGAAATAATGCTCTTAATCAAAGGCTGTGTTATACTTTAAGTTTTTGCCGGACGATACTTTACTAAATTATGCGCTTCGTTAAATACCTCCAGACACTCTTCGTTCGAGGGTTTGTATTTTGCAAATTTCACCAGATCGCAAACCTCCAGAAATCGCCGCAGCAGAATAATAAAGTTTTCCTCCATGGCGCGTTTTTTTCGGAATTCCGCGATCAGTTCGGATGTGGTAGACTCCAGCGCCGGAATATGAAATTTATTCTCGATATATCCCCGGATAATATCGGAAATCTCAACATGAAATTGTTTGAATTCCCCTTTTTCGGCCAACTCTTTTTCTTTTAACTTGCCTAATGCTTCCAATGCAACTTCTTCCGGCGATCGTACGATTTCAGGAATAACTTGCGGAACAGGATGTAATTTACGATAACGGTATTTCTT
>JAEUSK010000186.1 GCA_016787925.1 bacterium
GAAACGGAACAGGATTTTCAGGAACTCTGCGATTTCGTCACGGAATTTCAGTTTGATCGATTAGGCGTTTTTGTATATTCACGCGAAGAAGGCACGTACGCTTATGATCTCAAAAAGCAGGTTCCGGAAAAAATTAAGAAACAGCGGTATAATCAATTAATGGATTTGCAACGGACGATATCGTTAAATAGAAACATGGGGAAAATCGATAAGACGTGCCGCGTTTTGATCGACATCAAGGACGGGGAGCGCTACGTTGGCAGAACGCAATACGATGCGCCGGAAATTGATAACGAAGTCATTATTGAAACCGATCGTACGCTGACTATAGGAGATTTTGTAAACGTCCGTGTCACGGATGCGGCGGAATATGATCTTTTTGCGGTGCCTGTTTAATTTTTAAAGGAGTTCATAGTGAAGTTCTGTAGATTCGTATTGGTAATAGCTTTTGTTGTTCTTTCAAATACGCGGCTTCAAGCTCAAATGGATCCCGGGAGAACCAGCGGCGGGCCCTTCTTTTTTGTTGACGCCGCCAATGTAGCGTCTAAAGAAATATCCAAAGGACGAATCGAGGTATTTGTAAAAGTCGCGTTTAGTGAATTGCTATTCGCTAAATTTCAGTCTACGCTCTTTCGTTCTCAATATGAAATCACCTACCTTTTATATGACAAAAAGAACAATCTTATTCAGCGTGAAATTCAAGACAAAGAAATCATCACCGACAAATATTCCGATACCGAATCGGACCTGCGTTTTCACTTCAGCCGCTTGACGCTAAATGTTGAGCCGGGCGACTACACGCTTACCACAACCATTACTGACAAGGAAACTCAGAAATTTGGGCAGAGAAAGTTAAGTATTCCCGTTAAGACATTCCGTGAAAAACCCATCGGTATCAGCGATCTTATTTTTGCCGATAGAATCCAGAAAGACAGCCTTTTGGATATTGTCAATATCGTACCAAATGTTTTCAAGAGTTTTGATAATGAATTTAAACGGTACCATGTTTATTTCGAAATCTATGACAGCAAGTTCTCCGCAAAAAGAGACAGTTCAGATACTTCACCCGTGGGAAAAGAAACCATTAAGATCAAGTTTAAGGTGCTTGATAAGAATCAGAATGTGATTGTCACGGATTCTACTGAACAGGTTGTTTCGCAATTTCAGACTTTTAGTTCCGTTGAAATCGAGAAAAAGGATATCAGCTACGGAAAATATATTCTTGATGTTACCGTGAGCCGTTCCGGACATCGGGCTTCAAGTAAGGCCATTTTTGATGTCCGCCTTTCCACATTCACGTCTCCGTCGATGGCTTCGACTGCCTTTGATTTGGATATTGCGATCAAGCAGCTTCGTCACATAACGCGTAATATAAATATCGGTAAAATTCTCAAAGGCACTCAGGCCGAAAAGGCAAAATTCTTTGAAGAATTCTGGAAAACCAAGGACCCGACGCCGGAAACGGAACGCAATGAACTCATGGAAGAATACTACCGCCGAATTGATTATGCGAACCGGTATTTTTCGTCCGGTTACAGAGAGGGATGGGATACCGACCGCGGAATGGTATTCGTTGTAATGAACGGGCCCGACGACATTGAAAGGCATCCGTATGACTCCGATGCAAAGCCGTACGAAATCTGGTACTTCTATGAGGCAAATTTAAAATTGGTTTTTGTTGACTTCTCGGGGGTCGGTGATTATGAGTTATATAATCGGCAGGAGTTTGAAAGTTACATTCTTTTGCACCGTTAGATGAGAACCAGGCATTTTTTTCTGACCGGATTACCATTCGTTGGTAAGACTACCGCCTTGCTTCGTTCTGTTCAATTACTGGATCGGGCAGAAGGATTTGTTACTCAAGCGATGGAATTGGACGGCAAAAGAACCGGGCTAAATATTATCAACTCCCATCAGCGGATATTCAAATTCGCCGCTGTAGATCTTAACTCAGCTCATCGAAGCGGCAAATACTCGATGGATATAACAGCTTTGGACGCGGCAATAGGCGAAGTCTTCGACAATCGACGTAAGGCAAAATACATATATATTGATGAAATCGGCACTTTATTTTGTCAATCTCCATTTTTCATTAATATAGTTCGCTCACTTCTTGAATCACACACCCTGATCGGCGTCATTGCCAAAAAAGGTCATTCCTTCGTGCAAGAAATTCATCGAAGGCCGGATTGCTTCTTTACGGAGGTTACCGCGGAGAATCGGGACGACATGCCAAATACGATCATGAAAAAAATAACAGGAAACGAATATTTTGAAGAAAGCTGAAAAACCAAAAACGCGTTGCGGATACGTCGCCATTATCGGCAGACCCAATGCAGGTAAATCCACATTACTAAACCAACTGCTTGATTTCAAATTATCCATCGTTACGGCAAAACCGCAAACGACGCGCCAGCGTATTCTCGGCATAATGAATGAGGACAATATCCAGATCATTTTTCTGGATACACCGGGCTTGATCAAACCAAAATACGCCCTTCAAACTGCAATGATGAAGATTGCCGATCAGGCCATACAAACAGCAGATATTTTGCTGGTGATGATTGATGTCACATCTGAAGAAGACTCGGATTTTGTACTTGAACTTTTCAAAACCGCACTCAAGAGCTTAGAACTTCCAAAAATACTTTTGCTCAATAAAGTCGATCTTGTGCCTAAAGAACAATTATTACCTTTGATTCATCGGTTTCATGCGGTTGGAATTTTTAAGGAAATCATTCCAATTTCCGCATTAAATAATGACGGCGTTGATATCGTTAAAAAGAACTTAATCGACATTCTGCCGGTCGGAGAAAGATTTTATCCTGAGGACACGCTGACTGAACAGCCTGAAAAATTCTTTGTCAGTGAGATCATTCGCGAAAAAATTTTCTTGTATTACGGCAAGGAAATACCTTATTCCACCGACGTAATAATCGACGAGTTTAAGGAAAGAAAAGAATCAAAGGACTTCATCCGCGCATCCATCATCGTGGAACGTCAATCACAAAAAGTCATTTTGATCGGAAAAAACGGGGAAGCGCTTAAACGCGTTGGAGAAGAATCCCGAAAAGATATTGAGAGGTTTCTTGACCGAAAGGTTTTTCTGGAG
>JAEUSK010000207.1 GCA_016787925.1 bacterium
TGCGGCCCCAGCTTCCTAGAAGAGCGTTAAGCAAGGCAATGCCGCGGCTGCGCTGTGCGTCGTCTCCGTACCAGGTTACGTGCCGTCCGGGATGAACCAGCGTCGCAGGCTTGTATCTTGCCATTTCGCGCGCCGTTTCCCGTATCATTTCCGGCTCTATTCCTGTTTCCGGATAGGCCCATTCGGGTGTATAACCCTGAATCTCGGCGGCAAACTGTTCAAAACCGAAACCGTATTTTTCTACATATTCTTTGTCGTATAAATTTTCTGTGACCAGTACATTCATCCATGCTAATATCAAAGCGATATCCGTTCCGGGCTTGATCGGCAGATAAAATTTTGCTTTGCTTGCCGCCACGGAATGACGCGGATCCACCACGATGATAGATGCGTCGTTTTCGATCGCCTCGGCAAATTCCTGAACCTGCGTATTGTGCATATTCTCGCCGAGATGCGAACCGATCAATACGATACACTTTGCGTTTTTAATGTCTGTTCTTTCAGGCGAACTCACATCCTCGCCGAAGGTCAGGCGAAACCCTGCGTCACGCGGGCCGCGGCATTGCGCAAATGACGGCGCAGCGATATTGGGCGAGCCGTAGGCTTTGATCGTGTGTTTGAAAAAATTACCGCCGATACCGTGGCTGAAAAACGCAAGAGATTCCGGCCCGTAGGTTGTTTTGATCTTTTTCATCTTTTCGGCGATATAATCGAATGCTTCGTCCCAGGTAACTTCAACCCACTGTTCCTCGCCGCGCAATTTTTTTCGGATTAATGGAGATTTCAGGCGATCGGGATCGTAATGCGCGCCGACGCCGCCTGTGCCGCGCGGACAGAGCCTGCCTCGGCTCAGCGGATCTTCCGGGTTGCCTTCGACTTTCCAAAGCTTTCCGTCTTTCACATAAGCAATGGCGCCGCATTTCCAGAAACAAATATCACAATAGGTCGGAATTTTTTGAATACCCGATGTGACGGAGCTTTTGTCGATAGCTTGTACGATCGAATTGGCGATCATTCCCGACGCAGCAGCAGCTATCGCCGTGCCCCCTCCGATCTTCAAAAATTTTCTTCTTGATAATGAGTTCATATTATTATCTGATAGTAAAACCTGTAAGGTTTCGTAAACCTTACAGGTTTTTATTTTTAATTTATAACGAATAACCTACTTCAAATTCCATCTGGCTCATTTTTAATTTGATCGTCTGTTGATTCGGCATTTCCATGGGATTCGGGCCGCTGATCTCTTTTGCAAATCCGAACATGGCGGCAAAATTGACGGCATGTTTGTTAGCCAAAGCTTTGGAGAAACCGAATGTCAAATGCTGTTCGATCACGCCGGGTGCGAGAATGTTGAACATCATTTCTTCCTTCGGAATCGGCTGTTGACCGTAGGAATAACCCGCTCTCCATGTCCAGCCCTCACCTTTTTGCCATTGCGTACCGAGTTTAAAAACTGTCATATCTTCCCAGCCAAATCCGGCGCCGTTATTATCGCCGAGAAGTATATTGTTCTGGAAATCGGCCGGAACGAAAGGATTACTGACCGATTTGATGCCGCTGTAGAAAATCTGTTTAACATCAAATGTGAAAGACAACGCATCATTTACATTGTAAGCAACGCCCGCAGTCCAATTGGCCGGGATATCAAAATCGCCTTGTTCCGCAAAAAGGCCGGCGTATTGTTTGAATTCGCCCATGAAAATTTTAGTCTGATATGCAGCGCCAACCGTTAACTGCGGCAGGATTTTGCCGGTGTAGCCGACGCGGGCTCCCAAGCCTAAAGAATTGCTATAGCCCATATCGGACAAATTGTTGTCATCGCGGGAAAAACCGCCAAAACTCAATACGCCTTTAGCCTGAAATCGCTGATACGCAATAATGGCAGATAAACCCACGGCATGTTTCTCATTGATCCTGCGCGCATAGGTCAGCCCAACAAACAACTGGCTGAGATCGACGCCAGTGGATGAAACCGATGCATCATAATAGGTTTGCGTGTGGTAATCCGTGTTCATTCCGCCATTACCGTAAATGGTGATATTATATGTATTGCTGCCGTATGAGCGGTTCACTCCTAACGAAGGAATGAAAAAGTAATTCGATTTGCTCTTAATTGTTCCGGGTGTTAAACCAAAAGTGCCCATTTGCATCGAGGGATTTCCGACGATCGTATACTGACGACTGGGACTAAACAGAGCTAAACCGAAATCATAGCTATTGCCAAGAAATGCCACACCGGCGGGATTTGTAATGGAAGACATGCTGTTCAGAGGAAATGCGACACCCGGTCCACCCATGGCTTTGTGCTTCGTTCCATACCCATGCGAGAAATAACCGTCCGTGGCCATAGCCATGCTGGTTATCATCAATAAAAACAATATCCCCGTTGCTGTTTGTTTACATTTTTTCATAGAACTACTTCCTACCTCCGTATGTTTGAATGACTAGATGCCTTTATAATTGCATCTGTTAAATAGCTAAGTGATTATTTAGTAATATATTAACCACACTTTGATACTTTTTTCACTATTATTCTAATAAAAAAGACTTTCTAAAACAATGACGCAGGTCATGTTTTGACCTAAATATTATCAGGTTTTGAATCGATAAAAAAAGTGCGGATAGACAAGGTGAGAAGTGTAGAAATTATTTACAATTCAGTCCATTTTCATCCAATTCTGAATCGGCGAAGAATTTTTGGAGTCAAAATTATTGTGGCAATACTCGTTGGTATGAGGATTGTAAGAATAACCTTCTTTCCATTTCTCAAAATTGGTAACTACTTCCTGTAATGCATGAACAATATACTTCACTTCCTCATTGGTCATGACCGGATGAATTGACAAACGTATCCATCCCGGTTTTTCGGACATGTCGCCGTGATCGATTTTTTCCGTAATTTTCTTCGATACATCCTGCGGAATGTGAAGCAGATAATGCCCGTACGTTCCGGCGCATGAACATCCGCCGCGAGTCTGAATACCAAAATAGTCGTTAAGCAATTTTACACCGAGATTATACTGCAATCCGTCGATATAAAACGACACGACTGCGAGGCGGTCTTTCGTTTG
>JAEUSK010000249.1 GCA_016787925.1 bacterium
GGAAAGCGGAACTGGATCGCTCTTTTTTCGTCATCGGGAAGCTGAATCTTGTCCATGTGATCGAGAAACTTTATTTTGCTTTGAGCTTGCCGGGCTTTAGATGCTTTGTAACGAAATCGGTCGATAAATAACTGAATCCGCTGAATCTCTCCCTGTTGACGTTCATATGAACTAAGCAATTGTTCCTCAGCCATGGCTTTCTGCTCTTCGAACGATTCATAATCGCCGTAATAGTCCGTCAGAACAAAGCGATCCAACTCGGTAATACGATTGCAGACTTTGTCAATGAAGTAGCGGTCATGTGAAACGAGCAGGATGGCGCCTTCATAATTATTCAGATAATTTTCAAGCCATTCGATCGATTCGATATCAAGGTGATTCGTGGGTTCGTCCAGCAGAAGCAGGTCGGGATTTTGCAGTAACAATTTGGCGAGCGCAATCCGCATCTGCCAGCCGCCGCTGAAGAGTTCGCACATTTTTGTGAAATCGGATTCTTTAAAACCGAGGCCGACCAGAACTTTCGCCGCTTTTGACTCGATAGAAAAGCCGTCGAGATCTTCGAAACGGTGCTGGAGATTACCATACGTATCGATCATTTTATGAAATTCGTCCGATTCATGGTCGATTGTGGTCATCGCGATTTCGATCTTTTTCATTCTTTCATGAACGTCGATCACTTCCTCAAATGCGGTCATAACCTCATGGATCAACTCCTTACCGTGCGCATGCAGTCCGTCCTGCGGCAAATAGCCGATCTGCAGATTTTTATTATGCGCCGCAACGCCTGAAGTAGGCTGAAATTGTTTATTGATGATCTTCAGCAAAGTCGATTTACCAACGCCGTTGGCGCCGATGAGAGCCACACGGTCTTTGCGGTTGATTTGCCAGCTTAGATCGCGGAAGAGTGCGCGTCCGCCGAAGTCGACGGTGATGTTAACAAGTTGAAGCATATGTTATTTCCACAAATTCACAGATTATAAAATAACTCTTTTTGTAACTAACGAGTTTTCACCAAAGTTGACAATTAGACCCAAGGGACATTTCGATATGGCGAGGTAGTTTATCACCCAAGCGTAGTGTTCGTCCACTATTCCTTTTTGGGCCTTTACTTCTAATATGATTTTATCAAACACTACGAAATCAGCATAGAAAAAATGTGGCAGGACCACCCCTTTGTATTCAACTTTAAATTGTTTTTCACGGGAATACTGAATGTTTTTTGTTTGAATTCATATTCTATGGCATCTTTATAAACTATTTCGAGTAACCCTTTACCTATAATGCGATGCACTTCCATGCATAGGCCAATGATCTGTTAGCTTTGCTCTTGTAACGGGTATTTATCTTCGGCGTATTTCATCTTTTCTAATCTGTGAATCTGTGGCATCTTACGCGACAAACGATTCTGCCGCTCGAACACGTTTTGATATTGCCGGATGAGAATAAAACAAAAATTCCACCACCGGATGCGGCTCCTCATCTGCCAGATTCATTAGAGACAACCGCTGCATCGCGCCGATAAAGGCGGTTTTGTTCCTGGTTTTCTTCAGCGCATACGCATCCGCCTGCCGTTCATACACACGGCTCAGCGCATTATTGATCGGGCCGGTTATAAAGCCGAACAGCATCAGAAGCAATCCGAGCAAAGGCAGGGCGGCAATGTCCGTGATCGACGTAAACCCGAAAATGGGCAGCAGAAGCTTGTATAAATACGACGTGACAAAAAGTCCTAGGAAGATACTGACAATGCTAAGCAGAATGCTCTTGGTAATATGTTTATGATAATAGTGGCCAACTTCATGCGCAAAGACGATCTCAATTTCCTCCTCGGAAAAATTTTCGAGTAACGTATCCGCCAGAATGATCCTTTTGGATTTGCCGATTCCAGCAAAAGCCGCGTTTGCTTTTTTGGTTGTTTTGCTCATGTTAAATTCAAATATGCCCGAGATATTCATATTTATACCGGAACAGAGTTGGATCAATTTATTCTTCAGCGATTCATTTTCGATGGGCTTGAATTCATAAAACAACGGGAATATCACGGTTGGCGCTATGCGCGCCAGCAAAATGGAAAACAAAAAAAAGACAGCCGCAACGGGCAGCCACCAGTTGTCCTGAAAAACGTTTAGGCTATAATAAAACACCAGGAGAAGCGGCAGACCGATAACGGCTCCAACTCCGATGCCTTTTAGATTTTCCTTCATCCACTGATAAAAAGTCTGATTGGACATGCCGTACTGATGTTCCATCCGATATCCGGTGTAGTAACTGATTGGAAATGTCAACACACTTTCAATAAATCCGATGATGACCACAAAGCAGACGAACCGGATGTACATATTGCCCGATAAAGATTCCACATAGCGGCTGATCGCACTGGTGAATCCGGTCATGACGATGACTATGATAAAAGCGATGACGAGCGCTGTGCTGAACAGAGAAAGGACCAGCTTGATCCGGTTGTATTTTTTTTTGTCAACGGTATTCGCGTTCATTTGCTCCCTTCTTTTTGAGGGCGCAATTTAAAAAAATATCGGCCAATAACAAACTAAAAAGCGGTCTGCGTTTCACCTATAGGCTTCTTTGAGCGGATGCAAATAATCCGGCGTTATGTGCACATGTTTGACGTCCGCCGCCTTGCCAAACCTGCCTGCCTCTGACATGGGTGCGGGGGACAGGTTTGTCCTGAGCCTGCCGAGGGAGGTCTGTTGGCGCCAACGAATACCTTGACAAATCTCTATCGGATGGCTACATTTACGGCGTCTATCAACAGTTCTTTCTTATCGTAGGATATTAAAATCATGAAGCAAAAATTACACAAAACGATCTTCCTCGCACTATCGTGTCTGATCGCCTGCATAGATTCAAATGAACCGGAACCGTTGCGCGCTCCGGGTTTACGAGCGCCTGCAATTCCTGGTATCGTTATGACGGACGCGCTGGGGAATGTCTATGGACGATATGGGAATCCTGACGAACCCGGTCCGCTAATGGGGAACGGCCCTGATACTTTACAGCATGGCACTACACCAAGAGTTTTTGACGTCTCGGCAGCTTATCCCATGCCTTCGAATAGATCTTTTAACGTGCAATACGATATCAGTTGGCCGTCAATTGTATCGATCTGGATCGTGCGCGGAACTTATACCGGTAATAATTCCTCACTTTCGTTTGGTAATGCAACGCTTTCCACACCGGGTGGGATTGCTGTGAAAACGATAACTCGAGACGAGTTAAAGAACCCCGGCAGATATACTTTCCAATGGGATGGCACATCCAGCGACAACGGTCAATACGTGCCTTTGGGGTTTTATCGGGTCTATGTAAGTTCCGACCAATTTTTATTATGGCGCGATGTTTTTATATTCGATACCTGTAAAGATATTCCTATAGATATGGACACACGAGGATTTTGTAATTAACCACCGAAATTTTTTAGGAGGAATAGGCGTGAAAACAAGTTTCTTAATGCAGACGATGCTGATTATTTTATTACTTACCGGTACTCTTTATAGCCAGGAGACGCAGAATCATAGAAAATTCGGCCTCTCTGCATCCTTGCAAACCGATCAGATGGACATAGCGGTTCCGATCTGGATAGGCGACAAGACTATTCTCGCGCCGGCTTTGAGTATTCTTCATGTCGAAGACGCAGGTACGGATCTGGGGATCGGGATCGTGCCTAAATTTTATCTGCGTATGAATAAAGTATCACCCTATGTTGTACTGCGGGCAGGAACTCTATTCTTTTTACCTAAACACGGTGACAATACTTTCGATTGGGTAGCGGGGGCCGGTTTTGGCGCCGATTATTTTTTTGATGAGAGATTCAGCATTGGCGTGGAAGCCCAACTCAACATGACCATTTCAGACAAAAAATCGGATCGCTTCGGTAATCCCGGCGGTATGAATTATAATACCGCTACGGCGATCGTTGCGAGTATTTATTTTTAAGTGACAACCGCCCCTTGTCTCCCCCGCCTTATCAAGGCGGGGGCACGTACTAATGCAAATAGTACGTGCCCTCTCCTTAACAAGGAGAGGGACAGGGTGAGGTTGCCAACGAATACCTTGACAAATCTCTATCGGATGGTTACATTTACAGCGTCTATCAACAGCTCTTTCTTATCGTAGGATATTTAGATAATGATCAATTCAAAAACGAAATATTGTTTGAACGGAATTACGTATACTTACCGTGTTACCCGCGATCTACGTAATTTCGGTAATGAGGAGTTACACACGATTTTTTTGAAAATAAGAATTTGGAAGAAAAAATGAATTATGATGATCTCAACGAACTATTAAGGAAATCTTCTGAGTATAGAAGCTTAACACGTGATTTGTCATTGGAGTTGACAAAATTGGCTAACGCCGCATTGGATATTCAAAAAGCCACTATGGGGTTTCGTGACATTGGTGCCGAATTTGCCAATCTAGTTTCAGCTAGATCTACCCTCGATTCACTATTCAGAGATCAATTCAGTTCCATAAATTTATCAATTTTGGGAGCCTATAAGTCACTATCTCCTTTAGACAATATGAATTCTATCCAATTCAATGAAAATACTTTACGCACTAGAATGAGCGATTTAGAGGTCGCATCTGTCTTCTCAACAACCTCACAGCTTTCCTTATCCTCCCGTTTAACTGCTATCTCCGAATTCTCATTGTTGGCTGAAAATAGATTCTTGGGTATCAATCGCGATGTTTTAGGGTATGGACTTAAAATTGACGTTGATAGTGTTAGCGACACATTTAACAAAACGCTTGAATTTTCTAAGAGTTATGACAATTTGTTTAAATCTGTTGATACCACAAGGTTTTTTAAGCATCCTGCAGTTATTACTGATTTTCCGCCGAGAGAAACATACGCTCATGCTAGAGTTTTAGGTCTAATAAGTAGCAATAAATATGACGAGCCAGAAGAAGAAATTAAACTCAATACGACTTTACACAAAGAAAACAGTGATGTGGAAAAATTGATAAGCGATATAGACCCTAAATTGTTAACATTGTTACACGGTGCAAAGGAAGCTTCCAAATCCACTAACTCAGATAAGGCGCGCCACTGCACTACATCGCTGAGAGAACTATTTACTCATATTATTCATAATCTTGCACCAGACAACGAGATAAAAAAATGGTCGACCGATACTACTCATTATAGCAAAGATAAACCAACTCGACGAGCTCGCCTCTACTATATTTGCAGAAACATCAACACCGAAGCTTTTTCTGAATTTGTTGACAAGGATGTTGATGCCCTTTTATCGTGCGTGGACATGTATCAGGCTGGAACTCACAGGATAGAAAACCCATTTTCTGACCAACAGCTAGACGCTATTATACTTAGGACAGAATTGGGCATTCGTTTCTTGTTAGAGGTAAATCGTACTAGGTGAGGCGAGCTATCAACGTTTACAAAAAGCCGCGTATAACAAGCGACTTACAGGGTCGCTTCCTCCGCCGGTGGCGGGGTTCGCACGTGGCACTCTTTGAGACCTTAGTTTTGGTTGTAAAGTTAGTTGGTTACCGCCTGTTCAGTGTCGGTGTGACGTAGAAGAACCTCGCCAGCTTTGTCCAGGGTATACATTTTTATGCTGAATTTTAGACGCAACAGCCTTAACATGGATTCACTTAAAAAGGAAAAACAGGGATGAGTAAATTAAAAGTTTTGTGTTATAGTGTTTCCATTGACGGATTTGCAGCCGGGCCAGGCCAAAGCATGGAAAATCCTATGGGAATGGGCGGCATGGCATTGCATGAATGGGTTTTACCGACGAAGACATTTCAAGCCATGCACGCTGAGATGATTGGCGGCGGCAGTAAAGAAGGTACTACGGGCATTGATGATGATTTTGCCGCAAAAGGATTTGAAAATATCGGAGCATGGATATTGGGGCGAAATATGTTTGGCCCGATGCGAGGCCCCTGGGAAGATCATTCCTGGAAAGGATGGTGGGGAAATAATCCGCCCTATCATACGCCGGTTTATGTTCTTACTCATCATGCCAGGCCGAAGTCTGAAAAAGCGGCGCACATTACTTTTAAACTAAAGAAGGGCTGAGCGTGGTATTTCCGAGCTAACTAAAATCTTCACTCATCAACCCCACCCATGACCCTCACCTTGGAGGTTGTTGCAATATGCCTTTCTGTCTCAGGAGACTAAATTTTA
>JAEUSK010000261.1 GCA_016787925.1 bacterium
TGCCGCTTTGGTCGGAGAATACATGCTGGAGGAATTCGCGCGTATCAATGTCGAAGTCGAATACGCGTCAGAATTCCGTTACCGGAATCCGATCATTGAAAAAAATACCGTGGTCTTCGTCATCAGCCAGTCGGGTGAAACTGCCGACACACTTGCCGCCATGCGAGAAGCCAAGCGGCGCGGCGCGGCCGTATTCGGAATCTGTAACGTGGTCGGCAGTTCTATTGCACGGGAATCCGATGCGGGCGTTTACATTCACGCGGGCCCGGAAATCGGCGTAGCTTCGACGAAAGCCTTTACGTCCCAGCTTACGGTCATTGCGCTTATCACGCTTCTTTTTGCCCGTCTGCGAAACATGTCCGCCGTGGAAGGCAAACAGATCATTGAAGAACTGATCGCCATTCCTGAAAAAGTTAAATCCATACTGACGAATTCGGATTATATCCGGGAGATTGCTGAAACGTATATGGACAAAAGAAATTTTCTGTATTTAGGCAGAGGATATAATTTTCCAGTTGCGCTTGAGGGCGCGCTTAAACTGAAAGAAATTTCATACATTCATGCCGAAGGTTATCCTGCGGCAGAAATGAAGCACGGCCCTATCGCGCTTATCGACGACGATATGCCGACGGTGATCATTGCCCCAAAGGACGCTATTTATGATAAGGTGATGAGTAATTTAGAAGAAGTAAAGGCGCGGGGCGGAAAGATCATTGCAATTACGACCGAAGGCAATAACGAGATCAATGAAAAAGCCGATCATGTGATCTACATCCCAAAAACACATGATTTTTTGAGCCCGATCCTGGCGGTCATTCCATTGCAGCTTTTATCCTACCACATGGCTGTTTTGCGCGGTTGCAATGTGGATCAGCCGAGGAATTTGGCAAAAAGTGTCACGGTCGAATAAGTTTTTATTGATGATACCGCGCCATGCCTGCAGACTTTGCCGCATGGATAATGTCTGCCGTTAATGACCGAATGGCCATTCCTTTTGTATAATTAATCTAACTCACAGTTTATTCAACTTTCCAATAAAACCGCGCTGTTTCATGTTTGAATTCAACGAAATACTGCTGTTTATTCTGCTCGTATCTTTATTCCTCTTCTTTTGCGGAACCTTGTTTGTAATGCACAAATATTACAAATAAACAATATCTAGTGTTTGCTTTCGTTCTCCGAAATATGGTCCGATGTTATATTATAATATTTTAATTTTTTGTGCAGGTTAGTTCGTTCAATATCCAGTTCCTGAGCGGCACGCGTGACATTCCAGTTATTCTTCTCCATCACCGTCAAAATATGCGATCGCTCGACTTCTTCCTTCAGATCTTTCAATGATTTATTCCCGCTTGCGTTTTTGATGTAGGTTGATTCGCTTTTCAAAATATTGAGCGGCAGTTCTTCACCCTGCACAACGTCTCCGGCCCCCAAAATCATCATTCGTTCGACCACATTGCGCAGTTCCCGAATATTGCCCGGCCACTCATATTCCATCATCAGCTTAACCGCCGAGTCAGAAAACGATTTCTTTTTTAAGACACTTTCTTCGCAGCACTGTTTAATAAAATGTTGAATCAGCAGGGGGATATCTGTCTTACGTTGACGCAAAGCCGGCATGACTATCGGCACCACATTTAAACGGAAAAAAAGGTCTTCACGGAAAGTGCCTTTTTGAACTTCATTCTTAAGATCCTTGTTGGTTGCCGCAAGCACGCGTACATCAACTTTAATCGTCTTGGTTCCTCCGACTTTTTCAAACTCGCCTTCCTGCAGTGCGCGCAGAACTTTTGCCTGAACTTTTAAACTCATATCGCCGATTTCGTCGAGAAAAATCGTTCCGGAATGAGCCTGAGAAAACTTACCGTCCCGATCGGCCACGGATCCCGTATAGGCGCCTTTTACTGCTCCGAAAAGTTCGCTCTCGATCAGTTCTTCCGGAATTGCCGCGCAATTAACTTTAACAAACGGTTTGTTTTTTCTAGGGCTCAGCTCGTGAATCGCGCGGGCTACCAGTTCTTTTCCCGTCCCGCTTTCTCCGAGAATAAGCACGCGCACGTTGGTTGCCGCGATTTTAGCAATCTGTATTTTGACGTCATGCATGGCCGAGCTCTCACCGACCATTTCGAATTGTTTTGAGATTTCAGATTTTAAGTTGCGGTTCTCGTCGCGCAGATTTACCCGCTCTAAGGCATTCTTGGCAGTAATCAGAACTTTTTCTTTGGTCAACGGTTTTTCAATAAAATCATATGCGCCCAGTTTAACCGCTTCAACCGCATTTTCGATCGTGCCGTGCCCGGACATCATTACAACGACTACATCCGGGTCACTGCGTTTGATTTGTTTCAACGTTTCAATACCGCTCATTTCCGGCATTAGTAAGTCCAAAAAAACCAGATTCATTTTTCCACTATTTATAGCTGCAACGGCGTCTTTGCCGGTTTCGGCAAGAAAAATAGAATAGTCTTCATTCTGCAATATCATTTCAACGGACCGGCGGATGTTTTTTTCGTCATCAACGATCAGAATATTACTCACAGAACCTCCGGATAATTATTTTGTATCTTTTTTAAATATTCTTTCGACTACTCGAGTCAACACGGAAAAATCAGCGCATTTGAAAACAACCGTTAATCCAATATACGATACGCCGCCGATGCCGATGCCGCTCAGTGTACGCAGCAGATACTGCATACGGCCGGAGTACGGCTGCATCCAAGCCGCGTGCTGTAAATAGTAATTACATAATATGACTAAAATGACCATAGCCGCCGTACATCCAAATAGTTTCGAAGATACGGTTGCCGCGTGTTTTAAATCGAATTCCGCCACTTTGCGCTTCAGACCGAAAGTAAATAATCCAATTTGTATGATGAACGCCACGAGCAACCCAATTGAAAAAGCCGATGGCCCTATTTTGTACGCCAGGACATAACTGATGGCTAGGTTAATCACGGTTCCGGCCAGCCGGTAATAAAAAGGCGTCCACGTATCCTTCATCGCATAAAAAGCGCGGGCATACAGATACCAAAGGCTTTCCAGCGGAACGATCAACGCATAGTAGAATAATATTGACGCCGTAACTTCGATTTCGCCGGCGCCAAATCTGCCGCCGCCCAATATGAGGCCGATGATCTCGGTTGACAAAACCGCCATTCCGGCTCCGGCCGGGAGCGTCAAATATAATATCTGCCGAATGGAGTTTTGAATATTGTAGTTAAAATTGATAAAATTTTTCTTACTCGCATTTTCTGCCAGAAAAGGAAATATGGCGGTGACAAAAGAAATCCCGAAAATATTCACAGGAAAGTTCTCAAAATCCAGCGCATAACGAAACGCGGAGTAACTGCCCGGCGCCAGATCAATTGAAATTTTTGAGTACGCAATAAAAACCAGCTGCAATAGAGCCATATTCAGAAAATTCGGAATTGCCAAACTGTAAATGCTTTTTATTCCGGCGCTTTTATAGTCGAGAGAAAAATTATACCGATAATCCGTTCCCCTCAAATCAAGCAGGTTAACCGCCATAACTAAACATGCGCCGGCTACAGCTCCGTACGCGGCGGAATAAATGCCGTGTTCCTTATGGAAGAGTATCATACCCAGTATAATTGCGGGATTATAAACGAGAAGCGCGAGCGCATACGCCGTAAAATGTTTATGCGTCTGTAATATACCGCTGAACACCTTACTCATGGCAAAAGCGATCTGCGCCAATAGAAACAGCCGGGTGATGTCTACGATCGCAGTTTTGTTTTCAATCGGAATATCCTTGGTAAGCCAGACGTCCGTGATCTGAGGCATAAAGATTCCGACAAGCAAACAAACGGAAGAAAAAACTATTAATGTAACATTGAGGAAGCTGCTTGCCAATTTATTCGCTTCTTCTTTGGAATAGTTTGCTACGTGTTCCGCAAAAATCGGTATGAAAGACGCTGAGGTAACGCCCATGATCAGTATATTCTGAAGAGAGTCCGGAATGGTGGTTCCGTAATTATAAAAATCGGTCTCAAGACCTGCCCCGAAATAATGCGCCATCACTTTGCCGCGCACGAGTCCCAATACCGTACTCAAAAGCGTTGCAAGGGTCACAAAAAGCGCGGCCATGCCGGCTTGTTGCGTCCTGAAAACTTTGTTCTTTGAGATCGTTTCCGCTATTTTATCTTTTCCGAACATGTACTATCTTTTCGTAAAAACAGAATAGGATAAATTCAGGCTTTAGATTTGAAGCAGTGGCCGGTACTTAAAAAAACTGCCGCCGTTATGCATGTTACAAAATCTTATTGTGCAAATACCCGTTACCGCTGATCATGCTTTCAATTTCTTTCGTTGCTTTTTGGCGTTCGCTCATACGCATCAATGCAGAAGTTGATTTCTTAAGCCTTTCTGCGGTTGAGGTCATTTCAAGAAAGGCTTGTTTTTCATTGAGGCTGAATCCGGAACTTGCCGCAATCAAAAATGAAAATTCTTTAGGCTCTAGGCTCCCGATCAACTCAAGACTCTCCTGCGGCGTGAGATTTTTGACTGTCTGCTTGTACAGGTGCGATGCGGCGGCGGAAAGGTCTCGCAATTCCGTCTTATTCTCCGATGTTTTGTCGTCAAATATTTCCACCTCTCCCTGAAGATACGGTTTATCATTTGTAATGTGGTGAATCGCAAAACGTTCACGTCCCTCGGCAAGAATATTCATCCGCCCGTCATCAAATTTTTTGAGAATCTGTTTTATCATGGATGTGCATCCGATCCGATAAAAATTTTCGCCGGTATAATACACCACGCCGAATACCGAGTCTGAGTCGATACATTCGCTGATCATAAGTTTGTAACGTTCTTCAAATATGTGCAGCGGCAACGGCATGCCCGGAAACAGCACGACGCCTAACGGAAACAATGGGATTTTAATTGTGGATGACATGATCTGTTTTCCGGATGACCGACTTAAGATATACAAAGCTTTTTTCAACGCGCGCCGGATCAATGTTTTCTTCGGTTGCGGCCTCACCAATACGGTTTAACAAGACCCAGCGTAATGTATTTTGGGACGCTTTCTTATCTGACAACATCTTGCTCCAAATCCTGTCCCACGTTACAGACTCCAAAAACTGCATTATATCCTTGTCTGCAAGAATTTCCTTGAGAAAGGTCAGCAGTGTCTTTTCAATCTCTTTAAACTCTTCGTCATTAAGCCTGTAATTCATCCATGAAACATGTGAGGCGGCCAACATACCGACAAAAACCGCTTCGCCGTGTTTAAGAATACGGTAATTTCCAAGATTTTCAAACGCATGAGCCCACGTGTGTCCGAAATTAAGTATGACGCGGATCTCGTTTTCTTTTTCATCTTTTTCTACTACCTGAGCTTTGAGTTCGCACGAACGCCTTACAGCATATTCCACTGCGGTTTTATCGAATGAAAAAAGCTTTTCATAGTTTGCGGCCGTCCATTCAAAGAATGTCTTATCGAGGATGAGTCCGTATTTCATTATTTCCGCAAGTCCGCAAATTATCTCCCGTCGCGGAAGTGTTCGCAAAAAAATATCGTCGATGAAAACGAATTTTGGCTGATAGAAAGCGCCGATCATGTTTTTTGCTAATTCATGATTTACCGCAACTTTTCCGCCGACAGAACTGTCCACCATGGCGAGCAAGGTGGTTGGAATCTGTACAAACGAAACTCCGCGCATGTAAGTGGAGGCTGCAAACCCGGCAATATCACCGACTACTCCGCCGCCAAAACCAATAATTACTGATTTTCGATCGGCGCCATTTTGGATAAGTTCAGTAAATATTTTTTCCGCCGTTGTCAAGTTCTTGGAATCTTCTCCGTCTGCAATGGTTATTATATGAAGGCGATTATTTGAAGCTTTGAAAATGCTTCGAATTCCTGCTTCATAAAGATCTGCAACAATAGTATTTATTATAAAAAATAACTGCCGTTCCTGAAACCGTTGCTGAAAAAGAGCCGGTAATTCTTCCAAACTATTATGTGAAAAGAAAATCGTATAACTGTGTTCGCTGAGGTTTACTTGAAGTGTATTCATCGTTTTGTTCAACATCGTCGCGAATCATTCAATACGGTCGACGACCCTTTACACATTAAACTTAAAATGCATTACATCCCCGTCCCGCACCACGTATTCTTTGCCTTCCGTGCGCAATAACCCTTTGTCCTTGCATGCCTGTTCCGTGCGGTATTTGACATAATCTTCCCACCAGATTACATCGGCGCAGATGAAACCGTGTTCGAAATCCGAATGAATGGTGCCTGCGGCTTGCGGGCATTTTGTCCCGCGGTGAATGGTCCAGGCCCGTACCTCGTCCGGCCCTGCCGTGAGAAAACTGACAAGATCCAGCAAGGCGTAGGTTTCATGAATGAGCGTGTGCAGGCCCGGTTCCTTCAATCCCAAGCTCTCTAAAAATCCCTTACGCTCCTCCTCCGGCAGCTCAACAATCTCCGCTTCGATTTTTCCGGAAATAACAACAACGCGGGCGTTCTCTTTGGCCGCGATGGCGCGAACTTGTTTCACGTAGTCGTTTTCTTTGAGTACATCGTTTTCATCCACGTTGCAGATGTAAAGCACGGGCTTGACGGTCAGCAAAAAAAGATCGGCGATTACTTTTTGTTCATGTTCGGAAAGATTCATATGACGAACGGGTTTGCCGTCGTCCAATTGCTGTTTTACCTTGCTATAAACTTCCAATGCCGCTTTGGCATCTTTATCCCCGGTTTTTGCCGTACGCTCCATCTGTGAAAAACGTTTTTGCACGCTTTCCATATCTTTGAGAACCAGTTCCGTATCAATAATGGCCATGTCCCGTTCCGGATTTACGCTTCCTTCCACGTGCACCACTTCCGTATCATCAAAACATCGTACGACATGACCGATCGCATCCACTTCCCGGATATGGCTGAGAAATTGGTTTCCCAAACCCTCTCCTGCATTAGCGCCTTTAACGAGTCCTGCTATATCAACAAAATTAACTGTCGTATACAGAGTTTTTTTCGGTTTAAGCAGGGCTGACAATTGATCAATACGCGTGTCCGGAACTATTACCACGCCAATATTGGGTTCAATAGTTGCAAACGGATAATTGGCCGCGAGCGCGCCGGCCGCAGTGAGCGCATTAAAAATAGTCGATTTCCCGACATTAGGCAGGCCAACAATTCCACATTTTAAAGGCATAACCAGACATTTCCTTCCAAATCATGAAACATTTCATAAACGCGCTCAAGGTATCACTTATCAAACAGAAAATAAAGCGAAAAAAATCTCTTGGCCTGCTTCCCGGCACAGAATTTTCATTGGAAATCTGAGAAATTATTTTCATTTTTATTCTATACCACTAAAGGAATTCATTATGAAAAAACAACTCGGATACTTTTTGCCGTTTGTATTTGCCGCCTTCGCGTTTATCGCGGGAATGGCAGTTCAAAATTTACCCGTTATCATTTCCCGGGACATGGTCGCCTCCGCGGAGAAGATCATCGGGCTAGAGTTCTCCGATGCAACGCGCGACTCCATGATCGACGGACTGCAGGAACAGCTTGGTAATTTTCAGAACATGCGGAATGTTCCTCTCGCAAATGGGGTTTTGCCTTCCGTTCTATTTAACCCGATCCCGGCCGGATTCAAATTTGAATCCGAAAGGAAAGCGTTCAAGCAGAGTAAGATCAGCGCCGTTGTTTTACCTGCGAATATAGACGACTTGGCGTTTTATTCCATATCGGAACTGGCGTATCTAATCAAAAATCGAAAAGTTACATCCGAACAATTGACCAACATGTATATAGACCGGTTAAAAAAATACGGTCCGAAACTGGAATGCGTCATTTCCATTACCGAAGAACTCGCGCTCTCGCAGGCTAAACGGGCAGATGAAGAAATAGCCAAGGGAAAATACCGCGGGACACTGCACGGAATTCCTTTCGGCGTCAAAGACCTTTTGGCAGCAAAAGGATATAGAACCACGTGGGGCTCTGTTCCTTACAAAGATCAGGTAATCGATGAAGACGCCGCAGTGGTCAAACGTTTGGAAGATGCAGGCGCGGTACTCATAGCGAAATTAACCATGGGCGAACTGGCCTGGGGTGACGTTTGGTACGGCGGCAAAACGCGTAATCCGTGGAACACCGAACGCGGCTCGAGCGGTTCCTCCGCAGGTTCCGCTTCTGCGACCTCAGCCGGACTCGTCGCCTTTTCGATCGGAACAGAAACATGGGGCTCTATTGTGTCCCCATCAACCGAATGCGGAACCACAGGCCTTCGCCCGACCTACGGCCGCGTGAGCCGTCACGGCGCCATGGCATTGAGTTGGTCTATGGATAAAATCGGGCCGATCTGCCGAACTGTCGAAGATTGCGCGATCGTGTTCAATGCGATCTATGGACCTGACGGAATCGATCCAACTTTGTATGACGCTCCGTTTAACTATGATCCTGCTGTCAAGCTCAGCCATCTGAAGATCGGCTATTTGAAGAAGGATTTCGACAAAGACAGCGTAAATAAAATTTATCACGAGGCGGTTTTTGATGAATTAAAAAAACTTGGCGCAACATTAATTCCGATCGAATTGCCTAAATATCCTGTAAACGATCTCGCGATAATATTAAGCGCGGAAGCCGGCGCGGCATTTGATGAATTAACCCGCAGCGGAAAAGACGATCTGCTCGTTCGTCAGATCAAGAACGCCTGGCCAAACGTGTTTCGGACTTCACGATTTATTCCTGCGGTAGAATACATTCAGGCCAATCGGATAAGAACGTTGGTTATTCAAGATATGCAGGCGATCATGAAAAATATTGACGTATACCTTTCTCCGTCTTTTGAAGGCGACAACCTGCTGTTGACAAATTTAACCGGGCATCCGTGCGTCGTTTTGCCGGCTGGGTTCAATGAAAAAGGCTTGCCCAACAGTATTTGTTTTAACGGACAACTTTTCGGCGAGGCCAAATTACTAGCCGTTGCAAAACAATTTCAAGATGCCACCGATCATCACAAAAAGCATCCAAAGCTGGATTGATTGATATTTTCATACCGCAACTCTGCAATGATTCCGGCTTTAAGCATGTCCATTTTGCGTCCATTGAAAATTCTGATTTGTCTCTATCTTGTGCTTTCTTTTACATCGCACCGAACTTTATAAGGAGAAATTATGAAACGACTTGATGAGTTAAAAATTTGGTTAGAAGGCCATCGCGATTACGCTTACAGCGTTATGCGCATCTACCTCGGAATCGCCCTATTCCTGCGCGGATTGATTCTTCTGTCTGACCCATCAGCCATTACTACATTGGCCGGCGCACAACAGGTGTACATGATGTACTCGTATATCATTGCGGGCCATTTGATAGGCGGCTTCCTGCTCACTATTGGTTTTATGACCCGTCTGGCTGCGTTGTTACAAATACCGATTCTCGTCGGTGCTGTATTCTTCATTCACCTGCAGCAAGGACTGATGACGGTCGGGCAATCGCTGGAATTAGCTGCACTGGTGCTTGCTCTACTAGTAATTTTTTTTCTCTTTGGATCCGGAATATATGCTTTAGATAATTACGTCGGTGCAAAAAAATCAGAAACGTCTCCGGCAGTAAAATAATTTTCGCAGAACGCTGTCAATTAAGTG
>JAEUSK010000312.1 GCA_016787925.1 bacterium
GCCGAGGCGTATTCCAGTCAAAGAAGAAAAAAGTGGTCGTTTAACCCGTTAAAGGAGTAGAACCATGTCTCAAGAAAAAAACCTGTTTGATCCCAAACAAAAACTGGAAGAACTGCTTACGGCAGGCGTTCATTTCGGCCACCTGACGCGCCGCTGGAATCCGAAAATGAAACCGTTCATTTTTATGGAAAAGAACGGCATTCATATTATGGATCTTAAGAAGACGGTAACGTCGCTTGAAGACGCATGCAAGGCGATCACAAAGATCGTTGCCAACGGTGAAAAAGTTTTGTTTGTTGGAACTAAAAAGCAGGCCAAAGAGATCGTAAAAGCGGAATCCGTTCGCGCCAACGTGTATTATGTAACCGAACGATGGCTGGGCGGCATGCTTACTAATTTTTCAACTATTCGCAAAAGCATTAAGCATATGAAGAATATTGAGAAAAAAGAAAGCGACGGTACCTTTGAGAAGATCACGAAAAAAGAACGCCTGATGCTGGAACGCGAAAAAATTAAACTTAAAGCGGTCCTTGAAGGAATCGAAGATATGCGGCAATTACCCGGCGCCGTGTTCGTAGTGGACACCAGGAAAGAACATATTGCAGTTAAGGAAGCGAATATTCTCGGCATACCGGTGTTTGCTATTGTAGATACCAACTGTGATCCCGATCAGGTGCAGTTTGTGATCCCGGGTAACGATGATGCGGCCAAATCCATTCAGGTGATTACTAAAACGATTGCGGATGCGGTCATTGATGCGAGCCAGCACGTCGTCGCGGTTGCGAAAGACGCTCCGGCCGAAGTGGACGGCGAAAGAGTTAAAGACGAGACGCGTATGAAATATGAAGAAGACGCCCGATTTGAGAAGTTAAAAGCGCAGGCGGAAAAGGATGCGCTGGGCAAAGAAGCTCAATAATTGGCATTTATTGCATATAATAATTCGAATAGATAAAGGAGTTTTTGAATGGCTACGGAAATAAGCGCCACAGTGGTGATGCAGCTAAGGGAAAAAACCGGCGCGGGCATGATGGATTGCAAGAAAGCTTTGACGGAAGCGGGCGGCGATCCAGAAAAAGCGATTGAAATATTACGCCAGCGAGGACTGAAAAAAAGCGCGGAAAAGGCATCCCGTGTAGCGAAGGAAGGTATCATCCTTGCCGCAGTTAACAAAGAAAACAGCCTCGGATCGATCATTGAAATAAATTGCGAAACGGATTTTGTTGCAAAAAACGATGATTTCGTGAAATTTGCAAAAAACGTTCTTGATCAGGTTCATCATACTAAACCGGTCGATTTGAATTCATTTCTCAGTGCACCGGCTGGATACGATAAAGGCCGCACGGTCGCGGAAACGGCGGGGGAACTAACCGGAAAGATCGGCGAGAAGATCGCAATCAAACGATTTGCGTCGTTGGAAACGAAAAGCGGCGTCATTGCAGTTTACATTCATCCGGGAAATAAGCTCGGCGTATTAGTTCAACTGGAAGTAGAAGGCTATAGTCCGGCGCTTCAGGAACAAACCCACGGCTTAGCTCACGATATCGCGATGCAGGCCGCAGCGATGAGCCCGACGTGCATCAATCGCACTGAGATTCCTCAGGACGTGATTGAAAAAGAAATGGCGATCCTGCGCGAACAAGGCAAGACCGAAGGGAAGCCGGAAAAAGTGATGGAAAGTATTATCAAAGGGCGAATGGAAAAATTTTATCAGGAGGTCTGCCTTAACGAACAGGTTTTCGTCAAAGATTCGTCAAAGACCATAAAGGAACTGGTAGCCGAATTCTCCAAAAAACTCGGCAAGCCGGTCGTGATACATAAATTTGAGCGCTTTCGATTAGGCGAATAATTACAACAAAAACCACGGATATTAATTCGTGGTTTTTTTATATCCCAACTTTTCTTACGAAGGAACATTGACATGCCGATGCCTGCTTTTAAGAGGATATTGCTGAAACTCAGCGGTGAAGCTCTCATGGGAGATCAAACGTACGGAATTGATACGAAGATGCTGATTCAGGTTGCCGAGGAGATCAAGTCCGTGAAAGCGTTGGGCGTTGAAATAGCCGTGGTCATCGGCGGAGGCAATATTTTTCGCGGCCTTGCGGCCAGCGCCAAAGGTATGGACCGTGTATCGGCAGATCAAATGGGCATGCTGGCCACCGTGATCAACTCGCTCGCACTGCAGGACGCGCTGGAAAAAGCGGGTTTGTTTACGCGGGTACTGAGTGCAATCAAAATGGAACAGATCGCCGAGCCTTTCATTCGACGCCGCGCGATTCGCCATCTCGAAAAAGGACGTATCGTGATCTTTGCCGGCGGAACGGGCAATCCGTATTTTACCACCGATACGGCAGCCTCGCTGCGCGCAATTGAAGTGGAAGCCGACGTCATTCTAAAAGGAACCCGAGTGGACGGCGTCTATGACTCCGATCCGGAAACCAACAAAGAAGCTTTCAAATTCGATTCGATTTCGTACCTCGAAGTAGTCAAAAAAGGACTCAACGTGATGGATGCAACCGCCGTCACGCTGTGTATGGAAAATAAATTACCTATTATCGTATTCAATCTTAAAACCACCGGTAATCTTAAGCGAATCATTCTGGGCGAGAATGTCGGTTCGAGGGTGCAGTAGCTGACCTTTTGCACCTAATAAAGTCAGATTTCGTTTTTCCAATAATTTGCTTGAATAAAAACGGTATTCGTTATAGATTTCAGCACAGAAACTAACACGAGAAGGTGATGTATGTACGATCTGAATAAACAATATCATGATACCGAAGAAAAAATGAAAAAATCACTGGAAGCCGTTCGGGGCGAATTGTCCAAAGTTCGCAGCGGACGTGCCACGACGACCCTGCTGGACGGAATTAAAGTGGATTATTACGGCACGCCGACGCCGCTTAATCAGGTTGGCAATGTCTCCGCACCTGAGGCGCGACTGCTGACTGTACAGCCTTGGGATAAAAATTTGATCCAGCCGATCGAGAAAGCTATACAGATGGCGGATCTGGGGCTTAATCCCGCGAACGACGGTACCATGATCCGCATTCCGATCCCGTCATTAAATGAAGAACGCCGCAAGGAACTCGTCAAGCTCACAAAAAAATATGCTGAAGACGGACGCATTGCGATCCGAAATGTCCGGCGCGAAGCAAATGATCATATTAAAAAAGCAGAAAAGAACCATGACATATCGGAAGACGATTCAAAACAGGCGCATGACAAGGTTCAGAAAATGACCGATTCCTACATCAAGAAGATCGACGAAATGGTCGCCATGAAAGAAAAAGAAATCATGGAAGTGTGACAGGAAATTTAAATACAAGATCGTTTGAGGCCTATAGGATTTGTCAAATCTTATGGGTCTTTTTTTGTACAATAAAATTGCTCCACGCTTCAGCGTGGAGATCATGGAAATCAACAAAACCCACAGGGCTTTAGCCCAACAAAGGAATTGATCTATGCCTTACATTCGGATCTGGGTTCATATTGTATGGGCAACTAAACGCCGCGAAAGAATTATACATTCGAATTTTCGCCAGGAACTCTTTGATCATATTCGAAGCAATGCGCGGCAAAAAGACATTTTCCTCGATTGTCTGAATGGCGTTGAGGACCATCTCCACGCGCTTATCTCGCTCGGTTCCGATCAGACTATTTCTAAAATTGTCCAACTCCTAAAAGGTGAATCATCCCACTGGATCAACAAACAAAAATTATTAAAAGGTAAGTTTGAATGGCAGGATGATTATTTTGCGGTTTCTCTAAGCGAATCGGGCATCGATACCGTGCGACGATATATCAGAAATCAAGAAACACATCATAAGAAGAAAACTTTTGAAGATGAATATCAGGAGTTCATGGAAAAATATGGATTTCCGATTTTAAGAAAGGATCCTTTGGGCTAAAGCCCATTTGTTTATGGATGCCATCTTGTTCCCAAGCTAAAGCTTGGGGCAATCTTAGGGCTAACACTTTTAGCAATGATTTTGCAGAAACAACATTTTTAAAGCAGGTTGTTGTGAATTGTTCCACGCTTCAGCGTGGAGATCAGGGAAATCAACAAAACCCACAGGGCTTTAGCCCAACACTTAATTATCCGCCGTCCTAAGCACGAACACGCCTTGACTTTATGTTCTAATCTTTATAAGTTTGTTTCAGTTCTATTTCAAATAGATACTCATCTTCGTGTAACGCATGATAAATCAATTGATACCATCCAGAGCCTATCGGAAAAAAATCATACTCCTCAGTCTGTTCGCCTTTCTTATCGTATTATCCGTTCTGAGTTATTTTTTTTATAAGACTTTGCTGATCGTTGCATTGCCCGCAGTGATTGGCTGTCTGATCTATTTTATGTTAGATTATTGGCAGGGATTTAATAAAAACACGATTTCGGATACTTTATTTTCCCGAAGAACATCCGTGGCGTCGGGCGATGGAAACCCGCTGGTTAATTATTTTTCAAAAGCTAGAGTTGACGCCGCCGACAAAGGCGAGAGTTCCATGGACATGCTGGACGATACTCAGGCATCCATATTTTTTAATCAGACTTCCGATGCCATTATTCAATTGATCCATCAGACATTTGCGGCAAACTCGACCTTTTTATACTTATACATCGAAGAAGAAAACGAATTAGTTCTGCAAAGTTTCAGAACGGAAAGTTCCTGTTATTTTGCATCGTCACGCAATTCTCTTGCAAATTCCGGGACATCGTTGTTCAACAAAGTCATCACCTCTCGCCAAAACGGATTATTTATCTCATTGAGTCCGGATGAAAAGAATCTTTTTTACTACAGCCAGCCCGAGGACATTCACACTTTGCTCATAGTTCCTTTGCTTAGGCGCGGCACCCTGCTGGGCGTGGTGGGCGTGGATCACAAGAAGCCGGAGCGCTATTCGGATCACCATGCAACGCTGCTTGAACAATATGGCCACTTACTCATTCAGACGATTCAAAACATAGACGGAGTATATGTAAAGAATAAATTACGCCGCATGTTTCAGTCCCTTAAGGAATATAACGAGATTGTAAAAACCGAGGACAGTGAGGAAGCCATTTTCAGGTATTTAAAAGAAGCGCTGATTCATAATATCAAATGGGACGTATCGTTGATATGGATGCGGGCCGGATCGGATGACGAATGGGTAGTTGCGGATGCAGAGGGTGCAACGCATTTGACGACAGGGACGACCATGTCACTTGATCAGCGGCCAGAATGGGTTGCCCTTAGTAATCAAAAAAGAGCGTACCGGCCGGATGCGGAGAGCGACGGTCTTAAAAAAACAATGCTCTCCGTTCCGTTTGTCGATCACGGACATTGTTTTGGCGTGCTTCATTTGGAATCGCAACAGACGGACGCGTGGGATATGTATGAAGTGCAGTTCATCGAAAACCTATGTCACA
Organism: bacterium; assembly: GCA_016787925.1. Classification (GTDB taxonomy): domain Bacteria; phylum CLD3; class CLD3; order SB21; family SB21; genus SB21. The sequence goes on from JAEUSK010000312.1 coordinate 5,411, forward strand.
GCGTCAGCCTTTCTTTAGCGCGCGCGCAGCTGGATAAACATCTTTTCTCTGAGATGTCCCACGATCCCCTGACGGGCTTGGATAATCTACAGGCGTTTAACCGAAAGGTAGGCGCAGAAATCAATCGCGCAAAAAGATTTGGCGTGACATTTTCGATTTTGATTTTTTATATTGATTATGTCAGGAATATATATGAAAATTTTGGCGTGGCGGCCGGAGATTTTGTTATTGAAAAAATCGCAGAGATTTTAAAATCCAGCAAACGTCAGATCGACAGCGCAGCCCGAATCAGCAACGATCAATTCGGGTTGATCGTCTTGGAAAGCAAACGGGACGAAGCAAGGGACTGTGCACACAGAATTCTGAGAAACATAGAGGTTTCGGAAATAGACTTTAACGGCGAATCCATACCTCTGACGGCCGTGATCGGTATTGCCACTTTCGGAGTGGACGGCGAGGATCAAATGCAATTAATGCAGTCTGCGGAAAAAGCCGTTCAGACCGCGCGAAAAATGAAAGAAATACGAATCGGATTTGTTAGCTGAACAGG
>JAEUSK010000279.1 GCA_016787925.1 bacterium
CTGGCAACCACCGTGCTTACGATGGCGCAATCGAACCCGGATATTATTTATGCCGGCACGGGCGAAGGTTTCTTTAACGGCGACGCGATCGACGGGGACGGCATACTGAAATCGACCGACCCTGGTGAAACGTGGTCGCAGTTGGTCTCCACCGCCGGCGTGGCCAATTTCCAAAACATCAATCGTATCATCGTCAGTCCAAGCGATCCGAACATCGTTTTGGCCTCCACGAATAACGGGATTTATAAATCTACCAACGGCGGCACGTCATGGTCAACCGTCTACGGCCCCGCTGGGCGCGTTCAGCATATTATTGCCGACCCGGCGGATTTTGATAAACAATTTGCTACGATTAATGCAACCGGTGTTATTCGATCAACCAATGCCGGTGATTCTTGGACAAGTTCGAGCGGAATTACCGGCGCAGGCCGAATGGAAATCGCTATTGCTCCTACTGATCCGACGCGTTTGTATATCTCAGCCGAAGTTGGAGACAGTTCAGTCTTATATGTCTCCGATGATGCGGGAGTGAACTGGGAAAAAGTACTGCCAAAGAACTATCAACATTGGCTTGGCAGTTCGGCCGGAACCCAAGGATGGTATGATAACACTATAGCCGTACATCCCTACGGAAAGGATACGGTTTTTGTTGGAGGGGTCAATATAAGCAAGTGTATCATGTTAGCGGGTTCGTCGCAAAGCGTAGGACTATTAGGTATCGATACAATAGGAACGGGCGGTTTTCTGGCATTTACCAATTTCGGGCTAAGTTATATGGGCGGCGGTGTTGAAATTGGGCTTAACGAAGGATTGGGAACAGCAACTGCATCCAATTTAAATGTCAACGAATTTGTTTCTGTCCAGTTACGTTTTGGCCCGGGCAAGACTCAGAAAGCACACCAAGACACGACCGAATCCCAAGGTTCAGGCCAGATCGCGTCACAATATCATTTCAAGAATTATGTAGACGTTCCATTTGAAGTATGGGATATTACAAATACTCAACAGTTAATGGTTTCATTTCGGGATGAAAACCGAAACGGCCAGTTTGATCTTTCGCCTTCCCCCGCGGACGGAACTTATAGAGAGTATCTGTTTATTCATGCTGTACCTTACAACTCTACAACTCCTAATGCCTTCATTTCCGGTCTTTCCGGCTGCAAGTACAAAACAATATATGAGATCGGCCCAAGATTGCCTGATGGAGCTACTTGGAATCCCGGCTCCTTGCCGACAGCGACTATGACGTTTAATTGGGGAAATATCGTGTTGCGTAATGATTCACTGGTTTCAGTAAGTGATCCGTATGGCGCGTATGGCGGCGCAAATGACAACGTTCATCCGGATCATCACAATCTGGTGATTATTCCTATAAACCAGGGAACCAATTCTTTTGCGATACTCAATGCCAACGACGGTGGCCTGGCTTACTCATCCGACGGCGGCAAGACCTGGGGTATCGATCAGAATTCGATCTTCGGCTATAACACGACTCAATTCTATGGCGTCGACAAGAAACCGGGCGGCGATCAGTACATGGGAGGAACACAGGATAACGGATCGTGGTTATCCCCCCCCAACGCCACGTTCTCTTCCAACTGGAGTTTCAAGATCGGCGGGGATGGGTTCGACGCGGCTTGGCATTATACCAATTCTAACCTCGTCCTTGGAAGTTTGTATGATAATCGCATTTATAAATCATCGAATGGCGGTGCGAGTTTTGTACCATCCACCACAGGCCTCGGAGATGTTAGCAACGCGAACAGCCCATTTATCACGCAGATCGGCCGCTCAAAGATGGAACCCGATATTGTCTTCACTACCGGGGGCAGCGGCGTGTGGCGCTCTACCAATTTCGGCACCAACTGGGCGCTGTCATCGGGTATCAGCACCGCAAAATGGGGATGGATTCCAAACGGCGCTACGTTTGTGGAAGTCTCGGTCATAAATCCTCAAGTTGTCTGGGCGGGAAAGACGATGAGCAGTACTGCAAAAGTTTTTGTCTCTATAGACGGCGGAGTTACTTTTACAGAAACCGCTAGTTATCCGACCGCCTCGTGGCGTTTGAGTGGACTTGCAACTCACGCTACCGATGATAATACCGCGTATGCATTATTCTCTGTTTCGAAACAGCCGAAAATCCTGCGCACGACGAACCGAGGCCAGAGCTGGCAGGATATCACCGGGTTTAACGGAAGCAGCACGACCAGCACGAATGGTTTCCCTGATGTCGCCACGTATTGCTTGCTCGTCATGCCGCATAACACCAACGAAATATGGGCAGGCACGGAAATCGGGCTCTTTATCTCAACAGATAACGGCGCCTCATGGAACTACGCCAATAACGGATTGCCCGCTCTCGCGATCTGGGAAATGTGGATTGTAGATCAACAGGTGGTTCTGGCTTCACACGGACGTGGTATCTGGAGCGTGGATATTCCGCAGATCCCGTTCCCGCTGACGATTACTCCGGTGCTTAACGGTATTCAGCAAAACGGCAACACCGTGCCGATCAGTCTGACCTACCGTTCTCTCTACGATTCCACTGTGGTTCGCGTCGACAGCGCGGCCTATCAAACATTGGCCGCCAACGGCGCCACAGGCAACGATGTCGTCAATTACACGGTCACGCAAACAAAAAAGATAACCATTGAAGTTTGGTCATACAAGAATGGCGTAATTTATAAATCCAACATAAGGTCGCTTAACGTCGCGCTGGCCGACGTAACGCCGCCCGTATTGACTCTTGGCGCATTAGCTTCGCCTGTAGTCAATGTCGTTCGCTTTGCCGTATCAGGAAATGAAAACCTTAGTACTGCATCGCTTACCGTCAACAGTTCTTCCGTGACCATGACCAAACAAAGCAACATATTTTTTGGTACGTATGCTCTTTCGTCGGTTGGCAGTTTAAACGTCGTGGCCAATGGATCCGATTTGAATTCCAACGCAGGCACTGCGATAAACAGAACATACAACGTTTCGCTATTATCCAAAGCCGCTACATTTGCAAATTACAAGGTCAGCGGAAGCGGAGAAGGTTACCTCTTAATGAATCTGGCTCCCGCCGCAAGCACGCCGCCAAACTGGATGATGATCGGCGAGCCGCTAGAGATGCTGGTCACGGGTTCAAATAACGGCGTCAATGTGGAAGCAGGCTACACCGGCTCTATCGAGGCATTAAGATCGCGTTACATTGATTTTGAAGACGCAAAGATCGGTCTGTATGAATATACCAACGGCGAGTGGAAGCATACCGGCGGCGAAGGCGCTAACGGAAAAGTAGCCGCGCTCTCCAAAGGCAGCCAAATAGCCGTATTCTACAATCCGGACTACGTTTATGTTCCAAAAGAGTTTACTTTGAGTCAGAATTATCCGAATCCGTTCAACCCATCCACGACCATTCGTTACGAAGTTCCGACGGAAGGCCGTGTCGTCCTCAAAGTATACAATTTACTCGGACAGGAAGTCCGTACTTTGGCCAACACAACTCAGGGCCGCGGCGTATATCATGTGCAGTGGGACGGCAAAGATCATATGGGCCGTTCAGTGGCTTCAGGAGTTTATCTCTACCGGCTGGAAGCGGGTAACATCGTGAAATCGAAGAAGATGTTATTCATTAAATAGGCGGCTGTGCATTATCGAATAAATATGAATTTAAACAGATAATAGGGAGTCATATATCATGAATAGAATAACTTGGATCACGGCGTTCTTCTTCGCGTTGATTATCGGCTGCGGGGGCGGAGGAGGAGGAAAAGAAAAGCTCACGCTAACGGAAGCTAATGATCTCTTCACCGCCGGGACATACGGTGACGCTTTGGAAGCCTATGCAGATCTTATATCAAGCGAGGGTGCTCCGGCTATTGCTGGCGCGGCCTGGTGCGCGATACGCCTGCATAACTACGCGCAAGCTGACAGTTTCTTCACAGCTGCCGGCACAGTCACGCTTAATGCTGACGGCTATGCAGGCTGGAGCTTTGCCAACTGGGCGCTAAACAATGCAACGGATGCGATAACGCATGCCAATTCAGCTCTGGCTGCAAGCCCGACTTTCACTCTGAGCCTCGACACGCGCGTGACGGCAGCCCATCTCGTCTGGATACAGGCGAGCAGTTACCTCCAGCTCGGTAATAATACGGAGTGCTTTAATAAGATAAAATTATTAGACACAGGATATACGATGCCGACCGGAACTTCATTTGAAATTGCCAATGCGCTCTTGCTGAAATTGCAGTCGTTAGGCGTGGCGGTAGCTTCGTAGATTTAAATTCTCATGTAACAAGAACCCCCAATCCTGAAAGATCGGGGGTTTTTTTTTGAGATTATTCTACAACAGCGCTTGGTGATTTATTTTGGTTTTATAACGCAAAGAGCCTTATTTTGGTATAAACGAATCCCGAGTATTGCAATGAGAAGAACATTTTTTTCTCTGCTATGGTGTTATACCATTTGGTCACAATCTGTTATTGCCCAATCGGAAATTAAGGTATACGACAAACAAGAAGTGATTCAGGCCCGTGCAAGCTGGTTCTTATCGCGCCGCACGGTCAATGCTGAATTCCCGACCTCTCATTATATGCAGATCCGAAAAGCCGTTGCCGATTTTGAAAAAACAAGATTATCCAAAGACCATGCCGCGCTGAATCCCGCATGGTCTTCGTTAGGCCCCTCCGCTATTGTGAATACAGGTTACCATAACTATACCGGCCGCATCATATCAGTCAACGTCAGCCCATTTGATACGAATATCGTTATTATCGGAACTGCCGGAGGAGGAATCTGGAAAAGTACCGATGGAGGATTTAATTGGTCTCCGCGTTCCGATGATCTTGGCTCGCTTGCAGTCAGCTGTTTTGCGCGCCATCCTTCAGATCCGGACGTTATCTATGCCGGTACAGGCGAACCTAGTTTTGTCGGCAGCGCCATTGACGGAATCGGCGTGATCAAATCTACCGACGGAGGCGATTCCTGGTCAGTCACCGGAACACTTGGTATTATTTTAACGCATATCGCAGGCATTGTAGTCAATCAAAATAATCCGAATATCATTGTAGTTGCCAACTACTACAACAGTGCCGACCCTGCCACTAACGGTATTTATCGTTCCACCAATGCCGGCGCGACATGGCAGACAACGAATGCGACCGGAACGGAATTTCGTCCTTCAAGTCTCGTTGGCCATCCGTCGAATAACGATACCCTATACGCGCTAATGGGTCGAACCGTAGTGCCAAACCAGAACGGATTCTGGAAATCAACCAACGCCGGCGCGTCATGGTTTCCACTCGCCAATGGTTCCGTGCAGGGATTACCTGACTTGAGAAATCAAGGCGGCAAATCGGTCATGAGTATTTGCCGGAACCAACCGAATTTCATGTACGCTATTTTTAGCAACAGCATCAACGGAGATGATGAACTGACCGGCTCCGACAGCGGCTTATTTAAAAGCACCAACGGCGGCCTGACCTGGACCAACGCCAATTTACCCGATCAGTCGTCCGGCGGCCTTTCTTTTTTCAACGGACAAGGTATGTACGACATTTATGTTGCAGTACATCCTTCCAATCCCAACATAGTTTATGCCGGCGGGATCGATATGTATCGCACCACGAATGGCGGCGGCAATTGGTCAAATATGACCGATGGGTATGTCATAACAAGGAAATTTCATCCCGATCAGCAAGCCTTTGCTTTCAATCCGCTCAATCCAAACACCATCTATCTCGCAGGAGATGGCGGCATCATGAAATCATACAACGGCGGCCAATCGCTGATCGATTTGAATAACGGCCTGCAGATAACGCAGTTCATCGGCCTCGCCGTAGACGCGCAAGATACCAATCATGTATTGGCAGGCTCTCAGGACAACGGGACGGAATTATTTACCGGTAATATGCAATGGGATTTTGTTGCCGACGGCGACGGAGGATATACAGAAATCGATCCTGTAAATTCCAATATACAATACTCTCAGCGGTTCCATGTTGCGCCTGAAAGCTTCTCGCAAATAAAGACGACCAATGGCTGGCAGTCTTTATCCGGTATCAACGCCGGATTAACCGCGAGTGACCGTTCGGAATTTTATGTTCCATATACCTTGGATGAGAATGTACCGACGAGGCTTTACCTCGGAACATATCGGGTTTATCGGACGGTAAACAGCGGAATCTCATGGACGGCGGTAAGCGGCGATTTGACCGACGGCAATCATACGATCACGGCCATACGTGTAGCGCAAAATAATTCAAACTATGTGTGCGCCGGAACATTTGATGGACGTATCTCTTTGTCAACAAACGCAGGCACTACCTGGACAACATTGAGTTCTAATGCTCCTCCCCAACGGCCGGTGAGCGACATTGTTTTTCGAATGACGGATGAAAACACGTTTTATGCGGCTTTTCAGGGATTTGCTCTATTAGGACAGGCGGATAATAAAGGCCATATCTGGAAAACAAATAACGCCGGAATATCCTGGAACAATATCAGCGGTAATTTGCCCGACATTCCTGTGAATGCGCTTGCGCTCAATCCTAGCGACACCCTGGATATAGTGGCCGGAACTGATGTCGGGATATTCAGGACAACAGACGGAGGCGTGTCTTGGGCGCCGTTCAATACCGGATTTCCTTCGGGCGCATTCGTCATGCGGCTGGTAGTGCACAAGAAGACCGGATTGTTGTTTGCATCGACCCATGGCCGCGGCGTATTCAAAACAAAATTATTCCAACCTGCGTTGATAGCAACCATTAATCCGTCCAAACCCAATGAGTCACAAGCGATAACATTACATGCATTTATTCCGGAATTGAGTTCCACTGCCACACTTTATTACGGAACGAATGATTTTTTGACAACCGACTCAACGTCGATGAGTTTCGACGGCATCAAATTTACCGGACAGATACCTGCGGCCTACGTAACTGAAAAAGGAGTGTGGTATCGTGTCAAAATAGAAAACGCAGCAACGTCTTATTACCCGTCTGAAGCAGGACGCGCGCATATTGCCGTTAACATTACTCCGTCAACCATCGCGGCTGTGAGAAATAACAGTGTTTTCGCCCAAGGCTTAATTCCTGATACATGGAATACTTTTTCACTTCCATTTGAAACAACAGTATCGCTGACGAAAATATTTGGCGCGCAAAAAAGCAACAAGGACGGCGTTCCAACCAACTGGGCAGCATACAGTTATAACACCACCCCCATTTCAGAACTTGTAATAGGTTCCAACAAAGGATATGTGATCCAACATACCTCGGCATCAGCCATTAAGATCACTCCGGATTCCGGAGCGACAAATGATATAAATTTTTTCAATTCATTATTCCTTAAACCCGGATGGAATTTTCTTCCGTGGCCATTTGCGTTCAGCGCTCCGATAAACATTCTGGATCAAACTAAAATCGGAACTCTATGGACGTTATACGAAAACAGCTGGTCGCACAGCGCTGAATTCCGGCCCTTCGCCGGTTATGCCGTCTATAATAAGACCGGCGCTGATATCCGCGCCAACAGCGTGATCAATTGGAATTCCGTAGCGGCGAAACCAACGACATCTTCTTTTCCAATGATTCAGTTCAACTGTAAAACAGATTATGCCGAGGACAACTACAATTTCATCGGGATGGATGCCCAAAGCGCTGACGGTATTGACATGCAGGATGAATTCGAGCCGCCTCAATTCGGCAAGGGTGTCTCATTGTATTTCCAAAATGAAATGAATGGAATGATTAGGTTATCGTCGGATATAAGGCCAGAGACCATTACAGGGCATGTTTGGAACATGCGTGTTGAAAATCTGACCGGTGAAGCGTGGATCATGTTGTCTTGGGAGCAAAAAAATATGCCCGTTTCATTCAAATCCGTATTAGTGGATATTACACACAATGTATTTGTAGATTTGACCGGGTCGAGCGACGGTTATTCATTTAAAAATGAGAAAGAAAACGTTTTTAAAATCATCATGGGCAGTGCCGGTTATGTTGAATCAAAAACAAGTGAAATTCAGGCAAAACTTCCCGGGAAATTCGCATTATCACAAAACTATCCGAATCCTTTTAACCCAAACACGATGATACCATTTGATCTGGCAAAGAGTAGTTTTATAAAACTTCGTATTTATAATATTCTTGGACAGGAAGTGCGGTTACTCAAAAACGAATTTCTTCAAACCGGTTCTTATGCTGTACCTTGGGACGGTAAAGATCAGCGCGGGACGGCGGTATCAAGCGGCTTATATATTTACAGATTAGAAACAAAGGGCTTTATTCAAAGCAGAAAAATGTTGTTCATAAAATAAAAAGCAGATGGTCATGAAATACAGGATAGGTATTTACATATTACTTCTCATGTTGATCGTAATGGGATTAAACTGCGAAAAACATCCGGTCGGAAGTAACGACGAGCCGCTGGAATTTCCGGATTTTCCAGAAACACCGGAATGAGTTATAATTTTTATCACCATTCGGTAAACAGAGCAATAAAAAAACCCGAACGTTTATACGTACGGGTTTCACTAATGATAAAAATGTATTGACTACTTCACTCTGCTGATAACTCCGTCTTTAATTTCAAAATTTCCAGGTCCTAATTTGAAGACATTACGTTTCCGCGCAGTCGTTGCTCCGGCCGCATTCTGACCGCCGGAAGCCATGAAATCAAACAGAGCATTCACTTCAACGTTCAGGTTGATCGTCTGATTCATCTTTAAAACGGTATAGCCTTTTTCAGCCCAGGCCGCATTTTCACCGGCATTCACGTCTTTGAATTGTTGTTGCCGCGCGGCCGATTTATCCTGCATCGACTTCCATTCTTCCTGCGTGATTTTCTTCAGACCTTTTAAGGCATCGCTATTGTACGATTTATCCTGCGCAATTGATACCTTCGTGCCTACCATAAAAAACAATAGTGCCGCTGCAAACTTCAAAATATTATTCATACTTTTCTCCGATGTGACCGTTGTTTCTTACAATCTACTCACGGTTCTATTTAAAGTCAAATGCAAAATCTGCCCTCGAATTACACGTACCGCCGCTCCCAAAATCAGTCTTGATTTATCGTGCTATTTTTTTTATCATAGTGCACTTAAACTTTTCAGAACACGTAAGGAAAGAACATGCAGCTTCGCGTGGCCAGCATTACAGACCGAGGCCTGAACCCGAACCGAACGCACAACGAAGACAGCCTTCTCGTGGCTGAGCCGCTATTCATAGTTGCGGACGGCTTGGGCGGAGAACTCGCCGGTGAAGTTGCCAGCCATATGACGATCGAAAAATTCAAAGAGTTTTTTGAAGACGCTACGCGCGAGAATGGGCTGACGCCGGAGGGAGAACTTAAGGTGCTCGAGCGCGTGGTTAAACGGGTGAATTCAGTCGTACATGAAGAAGCCCAAAAACCGGAGTTCCGGAACATGGGCTCCACGTTGTCGATTTTGTATTTTTACATGGACGAACTGCTGATAGGCCATGTTGGCGACAGTAAGATCATCCGGGCACGTAAAGGCCTTGTCGAGCAGCTAACAAAGGATCAAAGCATCGTTCAGCAGATGATCGATAAAGGCGTTATCACGCCGGAACAGGCGCGGCGTCACCCGATGCGAAACGTCCTGCTGAGTTGTATTGCGCACAAACCCGACGTTGATGTGTTTACGCGTGAAACCAATGTTCAGAATGGGGATTTCTATTTGATTTGTTCTGACGGAGTGTCGGAATATCTGACGCACGACAAAATAAAGGAACTCAGCGAAAGCGGCCAATCGCCGGAAGAGGTCTGTCTAGCTATAAAAAACGTCGTCTTTGACGGCGGCGCCATGGATAATATGACGGCCATCGTTATTTTTGTCGACGCGCTAAATGGCGCAAAAAATTAACTCTCCTTTTTTCTCTCCGCTATAATTTTCTTCAGCTGTTCTATATCGTTCAAAAGCTGCTTCTGTTTTTGTGACATTCGATACACATAATAAAAAATTAAAACCCATACGACTGCAAATGCTGAGAACAGATACGGCATGTTTTCCATTTTTAACTCCGTGTTAATAGGATTGTTGAAATTGAAATTGTCAGAACGTCACGATCGTCGTTTCAGGAGGGTAGTACCTCGTGTATACGATATCGCTCAACCGGATCGCTTCCTTGCAGTACGGATCCACTTTTGCAGCCGCCAGCGTCTCGTCTAATACCGCGATGGCTTCTTTCCATGTTTTGGTTCGATTGACTGAACTGATAAATTCGTTATAATCTTTTTTGTCATTATCAAATACCGTATTCATGAATATTTTTTCATCTTTCGGCATGATGAGCGACTGCAGCAACACTAAATTGTCAGATTCCTTTAATGCGGTAAGTTTAATGGCGCTGGTATCATCAGAGAAACTCTCAACCAATTCTTCCCGAATGAACTCCCCCGTAACGTCCGACGCTTTTTCGATCTTGGGCGTTGTTATTATTCTTCGTGTCAGCACCATATCCGGATTGGTCTTCGGATTATCGCTCACAACAGGCGCTTTGAGCTGATCTGTCGATTCCTTTTTTGTTTTTTGCGAAATGATCTGATGAATATCGATAAGTTCGCCGCTCTCGTCGTTCTTCAAAACTTTTTCAATGATCACACCCGTGGTATCTTTTAACTTGTCTACCACCGCTTTATCAGGGGCCGGTTCCGCAACAATTAAAGGCACGGCTTTCTTCTCTTTCAGTATATTAAACCGGTTTAGCACCTGGCGTAAGCCGTAAATATTGATCTGCTCGCTGCCAAGTTCCTTTTCAATATTTAACGCAACTTCGTAATCCCTCAGTGTACGGTCGTTAAAGGCTTTCATCAGAAGATCGGTATCTATACTTTTGGAATCATCGCCTTGTAAGTCGTTTATCTCTTTCATGATCAGCGCAGAAAGTTTCAGGACGTTGTCAGGATTACCCTGGCCAAACAGACTCTGATTGATCTCGGCTATCAGAAGGCGCAACTGGCCTTTGGTCAAATGGGTTATATTTTTTGCATGCGCATATTTTTCAAGCGCATCGGGATAATACCTGAATTTTTCAAATTCGCGGAATTTAATGACGACATCCGTCACGCTTCTGGCAGACACGTCCTGATATAGCAGCTTTTCAATCGTGGCCAGCGGCATGATAATATATTCTAATCTGACCAGCAGCGTGTCTCTGATAATTCTTTCAATGTCGCTCTTAGGTATGAAAAAATTCTTTTTGTGTTCGTCTATCAATTCATCGACACATTTGATCACCGTATCCGCAGTGTATTGAATCCTGCTGTTTTCCGGCGTCGACAGGATACGTTTGCGTTCGTCGTCAAAAACTTCTTCGTAACGCATCGTAAAGATCTTTTGGATCACTTCGTCGGCGGCCTTGCGTGTTAATTCATAGTACGACCATCGCGACTGCGACGGGTTGATCTTCATGTGCAGCTGCGCCATGACGGATTCTATGATCGTGTCAAACATGTTCATTATTTCAGATAGTCTTTTTGATTCATGATAAAATAAGATAACGTTTCCAGTTCCATCGCCGTATTTTCCTGTCGAATAACAACGTGATTAGGCAGCTGGAGGCGTTTGGGTGCAAAGTTGAGAATACCCTTGACGCCGGCCTTATTGATCCGTTCTGCAACAGCTTGCGCCGCTTGCGCCGGAATGGCCATAATGGCGATTTCGATATTCTCCCTCTGGCATTCCGATTCAATCGTATCAATATTCTTAACGATCAGCGATTTCAGCATCTTTCCGATCTTAGCAGGATCGTTGTCAAATACCAGTTTGATATGAAAACCGTGCGCTTTGAATTCAGCATAATCTATCAGAGCCGATCCGATATTTCCGGCGCCAACAATAGCGACATTCCAGTGGCGGTTAAGCCCGAGGATACCGGCAATATGCGTTTTGAGTTCCTGCGTATTGTAGCCGAGACCCCGCCGTCCGAAATTTCCAAAAAATGAAAAATCCTTTCGAATCTGAGCTGACGTCACGCCCTCCAGTTTTGCAAGTTCCTCTGATGAAATAGTGTCTGTGTCCTCTTTAATGAGTTCATTCAGCGTGCGGTAATATTTCGACAGCCTTTTTACCGTAGAGCCTGAAACCCGCATTTGTTTTTTCTTTGGAGGACTCTTTTTTACTTTTTTCTTTGTTTTCATAAATTTACTCGCCTTCGTTATCTGTGGCTTCATCTTCTTGAATACTTGTAATATCGGAAATCCGATCATCTTCTTTCAGTTTGACCAGGCGAACGCCCTGCGTATTCCGCCC
>JAEUSK010000289.1 GCA_016787925.1 bacterium
CGCGGATCAACTGCCCATCAAATACGCCGCGTATACGCCCTGTTTTCGCAGAGAGGCTGGTTCCTACGGCAAAGATGTGCGTGGACTCAACCGTTTGCATCAGTTTGATAAGGTAGAATTGGTGAAATTTGTTCATCCCGACACGTCGTACGATGAATTGGAAAGTCTGCGACAGGATGCCGAAAAACTTCTGCAGGAACTGGAACTGCCGTACCGTGTTTTATTTATGTGCAAAGGCGATATGGGTTTTACTCAGACGAAGAAATACGACCTTGAGGTATGGTCTGCGGGGCAACAGAGATGGCTGGAGGTTTCATCGTGCAGTAATTTTGAAGCGTTTCAGGCGCGGCGAATGAACATCAAATTCAAGGATACGACAGGGAAACCGGAATTTGTTCACACGCTCAATGGTTCCGCTCTTGCTCTACCGCGCGTCGTGTCGGCCATACTGGAAAATTACCAGACCGATGAAGGCACCGTGGTTGTTCCGAAGGCTTTGAGGAAATACATGGGAATGGACGTGATTAAATCGCATTAAGTATCAGTTATACTCCCGAAAACATTTGCCCACGAAACACACGGAGTTACACGAAATTAATTTTTTGTAAACTTGGAAGGTCTAAGACAACAATATTCAGTATTTCTTTCAAATCTTTTGTGTGATTCTTGGCTAAATAGACGTCTTCAATTTTAATCATAAAACACTTCATGGATGAGTAACAAGCTATCTCTTCCTCCCAATTATCTCACCGCCCTCCAATCGCATTTTAATATTCCATTTAATAGTTCCCCGCCAAAATTGTTACGATCATTTGCTCAAACCATCAGCGCAATGTCTTCAGGATTGAAAAAAAACAAACAACGGAAGGAGTTTGTTTCTTCAGCTTATCTGGATGACAAGAAATATTGCGACGCTTATCTACTATATTATACAACGTGTAATTTGCTGAAAATGTATTATCCACTCGGAGAGCTCAAAAAATCAGGGTTTTTCAACGAGCACTCGGATTTGAGTGTGTTGGATCTGGGCAGCGGAACGGGCACGTTGATTCTAAGTTTGTCAATATGGCTCGCAGAAAATTTTCCATCCAGCAGAGCACAGTTCACTGCGTGGGATCAATCATCCGTTGCGCTGCAAACGCTTGAGAAATTCTATAAAAAGTTTGATTGGAAATTTGAATTGGAAACTCATCAAATGGATATTGAGAATGCCCGCCTCACAGATCAACGCTACGATCTTATAACCGGCGGAAATGTTCTGAATGAATTAACCGAACTTGGCGAAGAACATTTTGTTAGTATATTGGAACGAAATTTACTGCCGGACGGTTTTGTCATTCTCGTCGAACCGGCATTGAAAAATTCATCCCGTCGATTACTGGAATTGAGAGACCGCCTTTTGCAAAGCGGATGGTTTATTTACGCGCCTTGTTTCACACACGGGAGTTGTCCCGCGTTGGTAAATCCGGAGGACTGGTGTCACCATGACATGCCGTGGGAGAGACCAAAATTTATTGAGATATTGGACGAGATGGTGGGGCACATCAGGAAATCATTGAAATTTTCTTATCTCATCTTAAGCCGGCAGGACATGCATTTATCGGAATTTATTGCGCCGGAAAGAAATTTTACAAATCAATTTCGTGTTGTGTCTGATCTGTTCAAAGAAAAAGGAAGACGCAGGGTTTTTCTGTGTAACGATCTCGGGCGAAATGAATGTTTGAAAAACAAACGCGACAACAGCGAGGAGAATAAAGCCTTTGATGATCTGGAATTATATGACGTTGTACAAATTGATTTGCTGTCTGAAAAGAAAGAGGGTAAAAAAATTGAAAAGGAGAGCACCGTCGTCAAGATAGAAGGAGGCGCTAATTGACTTTTGACGGCTTTTTCGGAAGTAATTTATGGATAACCTTGATAAATTCGTCAATCGAGAATAGTTTATTCATATAATGATCGGCGCCCGCGTTCATGACTTTCTTGCGGTTGCCGGCCACGGTGAGTACGATAACCGGGATATGCTTTGTCAACGGGTTGGCTTTGAGTTCCTCACACATTTTAATTCCGTCTTTACCCGGCATCATGATATCGAGCGTAATGAGATCTGGTTGATGCGCAAGCGCCATTTCCATCCCTTCGTTGCCGTCGCGAGCCTCGATGACATTGAACTGTGAGAACCGAAGAATCCGGCGAATCATTTCCCGAACTTCGTCTTCATCATCCACGATCATGATCGTATGGGTATTCGTGTCCGTTTTGGTCATCGCTAATTTTGGTTGGAATGAAAACAACCGAGGGTTAATTTGGTCTAACGTGTTTTTGTAAATGAAATTCCTACAAAAATCTGTAAATTAATTTAGGTCATGAAATGCTGAAAATCAATTGATTATTAGCTGTTATTTCTTGTTATTTATTTAAGTGTAAAAAGACCCTTACACATTATTTGTTTGTAAGATTAAATAAAACAATAATATAAAACTATGATCCGCGACGTACAGACCGACGTAAAATTTTTGCCGCGAATCGGGCCGAAAAGATCCGAGGCGTTGTACGAGGTGGGCATTTTTACTTTGTGGGATCTATTGAATTATTTTCCACGACGTTATCTTGACCGTTCGCATGTCTCCCCGATCAAAGACCTGAAACTCCATGAGGCGGCAACCGTTGTTGGGCGCGTGGAAAATTTTTCATTGATTAAGAATAGAAAAGGCTGGGGATCGCGATTTCGCTTAATTCTGGAAGACGATACGGGGCACATCAATCTTGTTTGGTTTCAAGGCGCGCAGTACTATGAAAATGCTTTTGAGCGCGGCAACATCCTTGCGGTGTACGGTAAGGTTGAATTCTACAACGGCGAAAGACAGATAACGCATCCGGAATTTGACCGATTGGAGGATGAGGAGGAAAATAATTTTCTTCATACCGGCGCGATCATTCCGGTTTATCCTTCCGGCGAGGCGCTGCGCAAAAAATGGTTTGACAGCCGTGGTTTTCGCAGGCTGATCAAGCCGCTGCTGCCTATGACGGATGAATTGGAAGAAACTTTGCCGCGAGCTATCGTCGAGAAAAATAAACTGTTGTCGATTCAGGCAACCTATCGGCAGATCCATTTTCCACGATCAATGGATAATTTACAGCAAGCGCAGGAGCGGATTAAATTTGAAGAACTTTTTTATCTTCAATTGATGATGGCTTATCGAAAAAACAGGATCACGTCGGCGCAAAAAGGAATTGTTTTTTCTAAAGTCGGAGAGAAGACGAAAGAATTGATTTCAAAATTACCATTTCAACTTACGGCGGAACAGAAAAAAGTGCTGCGTGAGGTTCATGCCGACATGCGGTCGCCGCATTGTATGAACCGTTTGATACAGGGTGACGTCGGCAGCGGCAAAACTATCGTGGCATTGCTCGCCATTCTGATTGCGGTGGAAAACGGTTATCAAACGGCATTTATGGCGCCGACGGAAATTCTAGCCGAACAGCATTATTATGTGATACAGGAATACTTATGGGGTATGAATCTCCGCGTCAGTCTGCTCAAAGGCGGGCAGAAAAAAAGCGATCGTGAAAAAATACTTTCAGACATTCAAAATCATCAGACGGATATTGTGATC
>JAEUSK010000291.1 GCA_016787925.1 bacterium
GCATTAATATTTCTTCAAAAGTTTCTTTCTACCTTCACACGCATTTGTGGGAAGAAGGAGAAGTTGGAGGACCTTTAGTCGCTTCGGTTAGAATTAATGATCTATTTGGTAATCGTCATTTTAATTTGCGAGCCGGCCAATATGAACTACCGTTATCCTTTTCGCCGGAAGTGGAGCGGCTCACGGCGTTCCGGTATCTGGCATTTGGCCAGTCAGTGGGCGGGAATTCATTCAATTTCGAACAGCCTCAGTTAGGCGTCGAACTTAATGGGGAATTAGGAAATGATTTTTGGTATTGGGCGGGGATTGTAAATGGCAGTGGATTTGGATTTAATGAAGCCGATGAGGCTTTCGATAATAATTCTGCCAAAGACCCGTACTTTCGGTTGGCCAAAAATTTTAACGATAATACGATAGGTGTGTTTGGATATTTGGGGAACAATCAAGTTTTTACCGACAGCGTGAGCTACAATCAGAAGGATCGGTTTCTGCGCGTTGGCGGCGATGTGAATTGGAATTTTTCTAAGTTGAATATCCGGACGACGCTGCTTTATGGAAGAGACAATAACTTTGACGGCCTGAAAAATAAAACTTCGTACTACGGCGGATTTGTAGAAGGTAATTACAACGCTACAGACCGGTTGGTTTTGATCGGCCGATACGATATGACAAAGCTCGCAAACGCCGAAGCGGCTACCGACGAAGAATCTGGAAAAACCACGTGGGCCGTGACACCCGGATTCCAGTTTCTCATTTTACCCAATATCAAAGTGGGCTTAGAATATCAAGTTCGTCAAAAAAGAGAACAAGATAGAGCCATTGCGCTCCTTCACTTTGCCTTGTAAGAGTATTGCTTGCTTTAACTAAAGAAAGGATGAGTTATGAAAATTTTAGTTGCAATTCTTATAGTTGTCTTCGGAGCCCAAATGACCGTCGCTCAAGATACTACTGCGCACAAATTTGTCGGCGCTTTGAAGTGCAAATTGTGCCATAATACGGAGAAGTCGGGACATCAATACAAGAAATGGAAGGAGTCCAAACACGCTCAGGCGTATGCAACTTTGAGTACCAATAAAGCGAAAGAATTTGGCAAAGCCAAGGGCATTGACGATCCTCAAAAGTCGCCAGCCTGTTTAAAATGCCATGTGACGGCCTATACCATACCGGCTGTTTTGAAAGATGAAAAATATTCCATCGAAGAAGGCGTATCGTGTGAATCCTGTCCTGGCGCCGGAGGAGATTATTGGAGAAAAGAAATTATGGTAGATGTGTATAACAAAAAGATTGATCGGGTGAGCGTGGGACTTCGTATTCCGGATCAATCTGTCTGCATAACATGTCATAATCCTGATAGTCCTGGATATAAAGAATTCAAATTTGAAGAATTCCTTCAAAAGATATCTCACAAGATACCGAAATAGGTAAGACATGCTTTAGGTGCGCGTCGCATTTGTGAAAGGCTTATAACAGAAATTCAGGGAAGCTTGAATAGGAAATTAGTAATGATGGCGATCACGAGAGTCATCATTAGAAAATGGCTTATTTAAAAAACAAGATTCTCCGAGGCGTAATTTACAGTTTTATTGCCATTGGGAAATCAATAACTCAATTACAAAAAAAGAAAAGGATATACACCTATGTTCAGGCTGAATTTTATTTATGCTGCGATTTTGTTTGGCACGATAGTCTTAATTCAAAGCTGCATGGCCCCCGCCATGCAAATTAGAAAAGATAATTTATTGTCCAAGGAAGTATACGTTGTTGCTTCCGGAAAAAAGAAAATCGAAGCGGGAAGATACTACACGGTATATCGAAATGAAGCTTCTCAAATGATGTCTTCGGGAGGACATGCTGGCCATGGCGGACACGTTCATGATTCAGGAACATCGCAAATGATTAAGAAAATCGTCGGCATGGTCCGCGTAACCAAGGTATTAGATGATAATACGGCCAGTGCGGAAATAGTCAACGGCGATGTGCAAGACGGCGATGCCGTTGAAGAATAATGTATTGTCTGAGGTCGACATATGAAATCATTCAATAAGACCGTAATATTTACCCTGTTGCTGGTATTACCGTGCGTTATTTTGTTTGAAATAGACGCCAAGGGGTTTTTTGTGCCACGATCGATTTTTGTTGCCGTGGTTTTATTGTCGATCGGCGGTTTAATTATTGCAATTCTTCGGAGCCGTGAAAAAAGAGTCGAGCCTGTAAAGCCGATCAGAAATGAAGAAGCAAAGAAATTTGCCGTCAAACCGACTTTTTTTCACCTATTTCTACCGAAAGGTACCTATTTATCCGAACACGGCCAGCATCTGGTCTATGTGGGCAAACTACTGGATCGAGCAGACAAGGTCTTTCAAAAGATTTATAATGAATTTGATCGAACCGGTTTGGTTCCGATGCTGACGGAAAACAACGACAAAAAAACTAAGCAGGCAGACGGGCCTGTTTGCCTAATTCTGATCTCGAAACGGGAAATAAAGCCGGAAAAGTATGGACCGGCTTTGAGCCTGCTATTATTGTTTCTATCTTTTTTATCTCTTGTGTGGATCATTTATTCTAACCGTGCCGCCGCAGCGGGCGGAGATATTTCGTTCTTATATGTCAGTATGCGCATGGCGGCCCTGGTTATTATTATTTTAATAACTTATGCGGGAACCCAACATGTCATCACCCGCAGTTATAATCAATTGGCGACTTCATATCCCATGTTTCTTCCGATTCCGTCAGCATTCGGGGCCTTCGGTTTTTTGAATACGATTCAGTCTTTTGTCAAGGATCGTTACATGCTTTTTCAAATCACTTTCAGCGGCCCGTTGATCGCATTGCTGATTGGGCTTTTGTTGTTTCTTAGTGATATTAATCATAGCGTCATTGTATTGCCCGGCGAAACGTCTCCGGATAGTTTTACCGTAAATATCGGCTCGTCCTTATTCCTCTCTATGATTGGGAAGATTGTTTTGGGGATCGATATTGGAAAGGGACACCTGCTTCGTCTAACGGAAGATTCTTTTGTCGGATGGCTCACGATTCTGATCACGTGCGTTAATTTACTCCCGCTGGGGGAATTGCAAGGAGGACGCATCGCACGAGCAATGTTTTTCCGTTCTTCGTCCAATGTTTTGGACGGAATCATGTGGTTCCTTCTAATTATGCTGGGGATTCTATTTTGGAGCGGATGGCTGGTTGTAGTGACCGTTGTATTTATTTTTTCTTACCGGCACAAAACCGTCGTACTAAATCAAATTTCTCCTATTCGCCGGTGGCAACAAGCTATCGGTGTGGCCATGTTGCTGTTTGTTTTTATAGTTTTGATTCCTTTACCGCACACTTTTTATCGAATATTGGGTTTACATTGTCCATATCTATAAATCGGTAAACAACAGGTAACCATATGTCAACAAAACTTGAACGGGATTTAAAGACCTTCCTTGAGATAAAACATCTCAAAGAACTGATCAGACGTTATCAAATTTGTTGGGAGGTGTACCCAAGGTTTGAAGCCAGCCCGGATGGGAAAAAAACCCAGGTCGGGTTTGAAATTGCTCTGTTTGGATCACATGTACAATCGGACAGGGCTCCTGAACCTGCGTGCGAGGAACAGACCGGCGTACACCGCGCCTTATATGAAGTAGCGCGATGGATT
>JAEUSK010000299.1 GCA_016787925.1 bacterium
GAAGCTTAATCAAATGGTGCGCGAGCTATCGGCGAATGACGCGCACACAAAAGTGTAGCCTGTGGGGACATCAAAAAGCGCGTCATGAGCGAACAGGTAAGCCGCATGTTATCCGCCGTGACCCTTTCCCCAAATCACTGAACTTTCAAGAAAACACATAATCAAAGAACGGCTACTTAATCTGGCCTCGTCGTAAGAACTACGGCTCGACCGCCAATATAGTATCGTAAAACCCAGGCGATGAGTGCGAAGTGCGTCAACCCGAAACTTTCTTAAATCCAGAAGCACGAGCACTGATCGCGAGAGTAAAACAAAATCAGACTCAAAGAGTATCAAAAAGCGAAAGCGAGTAGCGTTAGCGCTCGCCGCTCAAGGCGGTCGAGCAATACGAAAGTCGTAAAGTCAAAGAACAAAACTATCAAACTCTGAAAGCGTCAAGTCTCGCGTGTTTTGGTCATGGCGGATAACGCTCGGCGGCTACACGACATGGCGCGACGTGGCCACCGACAGGTGGTAGATTAACTGTCTTTACCACCAAAATATAACCTTCAAAGAGCGCCATGTGCGAACGCGCCAGCGTTCGCGTAAACTCAAATTTCTATCTTCAAATGTTTCCGCTGGCGCGGGAGCGAACGTGTAAGCCGCATGTTATGTGCTGTGCCACGATCCACCGGTCCATTTACCGTTTTTGTCATAATTGAATGATCTGTCGAGTCCAAAAGCGTTCCAAAATAAGTCAAAAATTGGTTTCATAACTTGATCAAGCTCATCAGCATAGGTTCCAACCATGACTTCGGGTAAGATGAGCTGGTCTTGTTCATAGCGATAGTTGTCAGCTGCAAAAAGCAGCGAAGGGGCGATTCGATAATCCTTGATTCCTGTGAAGGATAAGAAAATAAATATCGGTAAAGACACATCGATCTGTTTCTGCACTTGTAAGTATTGACTCGCGCTTCGCAAAACAATCGGCTCATAATATGACGGAAACGTCTTATCCTGACCATTTATGTCTCCTATTTCGACTACTGCCTCAACTATTCCCGTACGAAACAATTGTACATATGAATCATTTTTTAAAAAATTTCCAGAGTGCGTAACAAACCCATCTAGATTATTTCTGTGATTCCAACCTGAAGAGCGCATAGGTTGAAGCAAGGAGGGGTTTTGACGAACAAGAGTCAGATCAAAATTCACTCCAGGATTAAATGCGACCAATGGAATCATATGAAGGATTACTTTGGGTAATTCAACAATCGGAATTTCGTCGCTTGACTTCAAGCTAATTGGAGTTACGTTATTTATTATTTTCGATAAGCGATCAACTCTAAAATTAACAATTTTTTGACTTAGGTTTTCCGTAAGTAAGAAAGCTGTTCTGAGTTCGTGCACGTCCAGTTCATATTTACCAGTTGAGTGTCTAGACCAAAAGCGATTTTGACTCTGAAATGTAATTCGGTGAGGGCTATTCCACGCTTTCGCCACACGTATAATAAATACGACATTTCCATTAGGAAGTAGCACATGTGACATTTGGAATTGAATTCTTGGCTCCAAATTGTCTCTAATTATTCCTTCATATTTAAGCATTTCAGCATCAATACTAGTGCAAGAAACCCCATCGATCGCAGTGGGAATCCCAGATTCAGCCTTAATACCGATGATTAAATCGCCGCCTGCCGCATTTGCAAAGGACGATACATCGGCCAAAAACTTTTTCTTATCACTATCTTTATGACCAGGCAAATCGCGTTTATACTCAATCGTTCTGCCTTCCCTTACAGAGTTGCTCTTTAATAGGTTCAGGTCGTCAAGACCTATTTCAGTTAGCGGTTTTGGAATCATCGTAGTACTTCACTATTTATGATTGAGTGGCATAGCACATAACGCTCAGCGGCTACCTGCGGTAGCTCGCGAACGATAGCATAAAACGTTAATTAAGAACATATCAAAACGTGAGCGAGCTATCGGCGAAGCGACGCCCACAAACTCTCTATCGTAAGATCAAAAGGCGTCGCGTAGCGAACAGGTAAGCCGCATGTTATGCGCCGGATGCTGCCTACTTTATACAATATCTAATCCCGAAACTGATTGAAGTAAGATTAAGAGCAAGTGTGAATTTATTTTCTTTCACATCCCCTCGTTCCCCATGCTCGTATTCTGCTCCGCCCAGAGAGCCTTCCAATGCCCATTTGTCGTTGATCAACCAAAACAAACCAGGTCGGGCACTAAGAGAAATGAACTTTCTGTTGTCATCATCCCATCGATATCCAGCATCGAATTGAAAATTGTAGCCGAAGTGGTCATTCATCGCTCCGTAGTAGTCCACAAATGGGAACAAGCCATATTCTGTTAAACCATACGAATCATTACCGGTTGCATTTGAAAAAGACTGCTTCCACGTCACAAAAGTTGTTTTGATGCCGATTGCCCAATTCTCGGTCATGAAATATTTCATGAAAGGGCTAAGAGTTAATTCGGAAAGTTTAGTCTTATCACCATCTGAATTTCTGCCCGAATAGTAGCTTGACGACACCGAGCCTCCTATCCAAACTGAAGAAGGGCGATTCTGGGCGGACAAAGTAGAAACTGCGAAAAGCAGAAGGAAAAAAAATCGGATCATAGGACTAACCTTTCAAATTGTGGCAGCAACTGGCGCATAACGCTCGGCGGCTACACGACATGGCGCTTAACGAACCGAGCAAAAGTGCAGATTCACATTTAATCTAATCTGCACGTGAAGAAATCAAAGAGCGCCATGTGCGAACGCGCCAGCGTTCGTGTAAACTAAAATCTCTATCTCTAAATGCTTCCGCTGGCGCGGAAGCGAACGTGTAAGCCGCTTGTTATACGACGGCTTTGCCTGAACTGTTCTCAAGTCTCTAATCACTTAAATGAAATGATTGGAATATTATCTAATCCTTTATCTTGCAAGACATCGTGTAGGTATTGTATTCTCGATTCGGATGTGTCGTACAAGACAATCCACGTAGCCCATTCTCGCGAATAATTTGCGCATTGACCAATGCACCGATCACTTTCAACTTTACTGGGATTATATTTTGTTTCAAGCGCGAGCGTTCCAGCGATGAGAATATCAGGTTTACCAAATTGTGTATTGGGAGTAACCTCAATTTCATATTCACTGTGCTTTTTTAAATAATCAGCAATCGTGTCTCGAAAATCATCTTCATCATCCATATCTTCCAATAATTCAAGATCGTCAAGCAACTCATTAATCTCAGTGCGCACCTCGTCAGTAAAATCTGAATCTTCCCGTTCAACCCTACTCTTTTTTCCCTCATCGATTTGGTTCGACTTCCACCAGCTTCCAGCGAGCGCGCCCACAGCTCCTGCAAATAGAAATTTAGCAAAATGTGAATTTTCGTCATTACTCATTCGTTCCTCCAAATGTCAAAGGCAAAGCTGTCGTATAACGCTCGGCGGCTACACGCAGTAGCTCGCACGCGAGAAAATTATAGTTAATTAAGAACATTCTGAAAACGTGAGCGAGCTACTGGCGAGCGACGCCCACAATCTCTCTATCGTCAAATCAAAAGGCGTCGCGAAGCGGCACGTGTAAGCCGCATGTTATGCGCTGGGTGTGGCCTTTCACAGACTATCTTATAAAATTATTTTCATTGCAATATATGTCATAACGGCAAGCGTCAAATAAAATGGCCAAACTGAGAAGGAAAGAAAAGCCTTTAGCACAGATTTTATTCCATAATCTGTCGGAGCGACAGAAAATAAATCGTCTGATGTTAGTTTTGATGAATGTAACCTCTTAACAAAAACGTTGTACGATTTTACAAAGCATCGCTCAAGTGACAAATAATATGAATCCAATATTACAAATAAGAAGGTCGGGATTAGAGCTAAAAAAGCTAGTTGCGGCTTTCCTTTGTCGGCAACTATAACAAGTATAGCCGATACAATTGTAATGCACCATGATTTGCAAGATGAGCTATTTGTTGCCATCCTTTGAATGACACCTTGGAGAATGCCGAGATGAGTTTGAACTGTTTGTGAATTTTCACTGATTATTTCAGACATATTCACCTCTCAAAAGTTAGTTCGAATTTCAATTGCTTCTTCAATCCAGTCAGCGATGTTATCATGGATATAAGCATAAACATCTTTGCTGTTCGTATATGGAGGGCTATATGATTTCACAATGGACGACATGTTTTTTCCGTTAACCTCAAGTGCTGCAAATGGGTTTGAACCCTTGTAGGATTGGTAACCGTCACTGTCTTTTAGATTATGGACATAGATCCCGACCAATCCCTTTTTGTCATTCCATGTTTTTGCAATTTCGTAATTTATCCATTTTCTCCCTGCTGTATTTTCCCCAATTAGAAGAACAGAACAAGATGTTCCATTCATTTGATTGTTTATCCATCGTTCAATGGCAGTACTACCACCACCGGTGATGCTTTCCCAATCATTATCTGAAGCTGGTTTATTGCCTTCGACAACGCCCATGTTTCTTACCTGAGACGCACGCCAATTATCTGGTTTGTAATGGAAGCTAAAAAATACTTTTCTTGCCATTTTGTTTTTCTCCCAAATGGTTACATGAAATTACAAAGCCACACCTTGCGCATAACGCTCGGCGGCTACACGCAGTAGCTCGCACGCGGGGAAAATTATAATTAATTAAGAACTTACTCAAACCGTGAGCGAGCTACTGGCGAGCGACGCCCACAATCTCTCTATCGTCAAATCAAAGGCGTCGCGAAGCGGACGTGTAAGCCGCATGTTATACGCCGCCATCGCCCTTCACGTTTTTGGCAAAGTATTCATCAACAGATTGACGTCTTAATATCTCGCTTTTATTGAATTTGAGTGCAAGTGCCAAGTGAGTTTTCGATTGGTCATTTTCACCGAGGAAGAAACTCAATTTGGTAATGTTGTAGTGAATGATGCCAATACTGCTGTTTGCCATTGTCGTGTACATAAGGAGCTTAGTAAGTAAAGAGCGTGCTTTTCGTACCCGATCTGTATCTTCTGAAAAAATGGCACTGTTTGCAATTCTATCCGACTCAACCCAGTAGGTTGTACTGCGTGGTCTGTTGAGAAGCATTGAAGCTTCATCAGGCATTCCAACCAGAGTAGCAATGAAAGCTATGACGTCGATTTGGTCATCGCCCAGTCGCTTCTTGAATAGAGATAGAAATCCCGTTTTTGTGAAAAACGATGAAATTAGTAAAGT
Source organism: bacterium (assembly GCA_016787925.1). Taxonomy (GTDB): domain Bacteria; phylum CLD3; class CLD3; order SB21; family SB21; genus SB21. The sequence continues at coordinate 5,216 of JAEUSK010000299.1, forward strand.
AGATGCAAGATAGATACCTACTAATACAAAAGCGTTATCAGAAAGGAATGATTTGTTTTCATTGCCATCCTTTTTAATTTCTCCAATAACTTCATCGGACCTTAACGACACAGTCGGAAGTGGTGGCAAATTAGAGCCGCTCTTTGCGATAAAAGAAATGGTAATTTCGTCCTTTGGGCTCATGTGCTCTAAGCGAAGCCAAAGACCAACGGAGTCTTTTGAAACGGTAGGCCTTATGATAGGATCATTTGTCACCCTATACTCGTGGACATGTGCCGACGGAATTCGAATACAGCACACAATATTCGTTGCAGATTTACTGCCATCATTTGAGAAACTAACCTGATAAATGGCAAGTTGCTCGTTATTGCCTTCGAATGCAAAAGATCCAATGGTTGAGTATGCCAACTTAGGTTCCTTATTTTGAAACCAAGCCAAAACGAAACCAACTGCGAGGGTTGCCAATGCAGACAAAATGGCTGTTGCCACAATGGTTGTCCAGTTCGTCTTTTGATCTCCCATATAAATTGTCCTTCTTGGTTAGGGCGAATGGTGGCGTATAACGCTCGGCGGCTACACGACATGGCGCGACGTGGCCACCGAACAGGCGGTAGATTAACTTCCTTTACCACCAAAACTAAAACTATCAAAGAGCGCCATGTGCGAACGCGCCAGCGTTCGCGTGTAAACTAAGTATCTAAGTACTCACGCTTCCGCTGGCGCGGAAGCGGACGTGTAAGCCGCTTGTTATGCGCTTGTATGCGTCCCTATATTTCGTGAAAATTGCCATTGTTATCTCTAAAAAATGTATGTCCGGAAATAGTTTTTCTATTATGATCAACGTGATTTACAAGTTCAGCTATAATGTCAGCATACAAATCATAAACCCTGTCTATCATCCAACAACTAGCAAACACCATGGTAAGCTCGTGAGTTTCTGACATAATCTTCAAGCTTGGAATCTTATCAATCATTTGCCTCGGCGCAATAACCTCTAACGAATTCTGGTGTGTTCTTAAATTAGTCAAAGATGAACTGGTAGCCGTATCGGGTTCATAATGAATCACTTGATTCCTTCGCAGTTTTAAGAATTTAATAAACTCATCATCAAGTTTGACAAGTAAAGTAGCTACCGATGATTTATTAAAGTCGATACTTTTGTTTTTTGCTGCTTCAATTATCCCCGCCCACTTTCTATCCTTATTCAGTCTATTATTACAAATGAAGTCAATTAGATGTGCACAATAGTCGAAGCCAGACACACTGTGAAAAATGATACTGTCAAATAAACCGGAAAATTCAGGCACAACACTCACGGCAAACATGATGCGATCTGAGTCATTCGAAAGAGATTTATATTGTTTTTCAGCGACCAACTGAAGGTTTAGCATGCATTTCAAATGAAACAATATGCAGTCATGTCGATAACGAAAGGCATTGAGTAGAGAATTTGCTTCAGAATTCTGCGACGAGGCAAACCCACCTATTTTGTTTGAATATTTTGTATAAAGCACGTTTGTTGCGTTAAAGTTGTTACTGAGTTTTTGACTCAATCTTTTATATTCAGAGATAGGGTCAACTACATCTTTTACTTTTTTCATGGTTCCAAGGGTTGAGGGACGGGTACGGTTTCAGGACATAGGTTACAGTTTGTACTCAGGACATAGGTAACACTTCTTCATTAACTTCAGTTAGTATTCTCAATCCAAAAGGAGGTACTAACTATGCCATGGAAGGAGACCCGAGTTATGGACCAAAGAAA
>JAEUSK010000015.1 GCA_016787925.1 bacterium
CAAGATTTTTGTCACCGGTTTTACAACTAAAGACGCGCATGAAGGCACGGGCTTAGGTTTACCTATCACACAGGAAATCATAAAAAAACACAATGGTAAAATAACTGTTGAGAGTGAAGTCGGGAAGGGTTCTTCGTTCAAATTGTTTTTCCCGATCATGCAGCCTGCCTTATCAACAAAAAAATAGATTTCGTCCCGTCAGCGTATTTTTACTCATTTGTTAAATTTCAATGCATCGTCAATTTCTCTTGGAAAAATTAGCGTCTTATCGTGCATCTAATGACGAAGAAAACAAATTATTAAATGCGATGATTCAATTTGTTAAGACGCATGCGAATTGCTTGGAACGAAATTTACAAACAGGACATATCACCGCCGCCGCCTGGATCATCAATGCGGATCGTACTCACGTACTGCTGACGCATCATCGGAAGTTAAATAAGTGGCTTCAATTGGGAGGACATGCGGACGGGGATCCGAATGTTTTGCGTGTTGCGATTCGTGAAGCGCAGGAGGAGTCCGGCCTTGATGCCTTTGTTCCGGTATCGGAGGAAATATTTGACATCGATATCCATGAAATTCCGCCGTTTAAGAGCGATCCTTTGCATTTACATTATGATGTGCGTTTCTTGCTAGAGGCGGATATGCGAGGCGCAGTAAAAGTAACTCACGAATCGCACGCTGTTCAGTGGATTCCGCTAAATAAAGTGCAAGATTATACAAGCGAAGCCTCAATAATGCGTATGGTAAAAAAATCTCGTTTAATGTGGGGATAAGATGATAAGAGAAAATTTGAGCAGAAAGGGAATCGGATCGGAGATTAATTTCAGATGGCGGGGAAAAGAAGTAACTCGTATCGAAGGATTCAGCGATGCAGTTTTCGCATTTGCAATAACCCTGATCGTGGTTTCATTGGAAGTGCCAAAAACCTTTTTACAATTATTCGATACGATGCGTGGTTTTTTTGCATTTGGACTTTGTTTTACAATACTTATTTGGATATGGTACTCACATTATAAATTCTTCCGGCGTTACGGACTGTCTGACATTTTTACGCTGACGCTGAACGCGCTTCTTCTATTTGTTGTGCTGTTCTATGTATTTCCCCTGAAGTTTGTTTTTTCCTATGTGATTAACGGCCTTCTTTTTCCAGATATGGCAGGACGCCATGTGGTTGGTGCTTCCGAAGTTGGAACCATGATGATGATCTACGGTTCCGGCTTCTTTTTAATTTTTATGATATTCGGCGCGTTGCATTGGCATGCTTATCGTCTGCGTGAATCTCTGGAACTTAATGTGGTTGAAGTATTCATGACAAAATCTGCAATACAATCCTGTGTTTTACTCATGTCCATTGCAATTGTATCGATGCTGCTGGCCTGTTTTGAAAGTGCTTTTATCAGCGGTTTTCTGTCCGGCATAACTTACGGATTGATCGGACCGACACTAGCCATTCACGGGTGGAGGCGAGGCAAGCGATTGAGGGCATTGATACGGTAGTTATGCGACGCTGTAATGATATATCGAACCGGTAAAATATACTTTACATAACAATGGCGTTAGAATTGCAGACCGGACGTCCATATTCAACGAACCTTAAGAATTAATGCCGATTATTTCGTCAAATTACGGAGCGCCGCCGTTTTTTGGAAATGCGCATGTCCAGACAATATTTCCGTCAATATTTAGAAAAGTAAAAGGTATTAATTACCTGCGGGAGCGTATCGCCACGCTGGATGATGACATTCTTGATATTGACTGGTCGAGAATAGCCTCCAAATCAGTCGGAATTCTTTTCCATGGTTTGGAAGGCAGCACGGACAGGCATTATATACGTGGAATGGCCAAGGCTCTGAACGACAGCGGACGTGATGCACTTGCAGTAAATTTTCGCAGCTGCAGCGGCGAGCCGAATAGACAAGTCAGATCTTATCACAGCGGAATATCTGAAGACGTAGAATGCGTTGTGCAGCATGTTATTCGGCAAAATAGATATGATGAGATTGTGTTGATCGGTTTTAGTCTTGGCGGTAATGTTATTCTGAAGTATCTGGGTGAGCGGCAAAAACAAATTCACCCGATAATCAAAAAAGCGGTTTGTTATTCCGTACTATGCGATCTCAAGGCAGGAGCTATTCGCATGGAGGCGCCCGATTGCAGAATTTATATGAAACGATTTTTGAAAATGCTGCACGAAAAAATTAAGGCAAAAATGGAAATATTTCCGGGTCAACTAGATGATGATGGATATGAAAAAATAAAAACATTTCGCGAATTTGATGACCGATATACAGCGCCGATGAATGGTTTTAGAGACGCTGAGGAATACTGGGCGAAATGCAGCTGTAAGCCTTTTATTCCAAATATTGCCGTACCCACGTTACTTGTAAGTGCAAAGAACGACCCATTTTTTGCTCCGCTTTGTTATCCCATAGACGAAGCACATGGCAACCCGAATTTTTTCCTTGAAATGCCGAAATCCGGCGGGCATGTAGGTTTTATCAGCTTTGGTCATAACGGCACTTATTGGTCGGAACGAAGAATGGCTGAATTCTTGGAATCAGAATTGAAATGATAGAGGTGTGTTATCATGATTAATCTTTCAGAAAGTTCAAGTAATCCGTTTAAGGAGTTTTTCGATTCAGAAAGAAACAGCGGAATAATTTTGCTTTGCTGTGTGATCGCGGCGCTAATTATGGCGAATTCTCCGCTCCAGGACTTCTATTTTGGAATTCTCAAGCATAAGATAGGAATCGTCTTCGATGATTTTGTACTAAGAAAATCCATCGAGCATTGGATCAATGACGGACTAATGACTGTTTTTTTCTTTCTCGTTGGACTGGAAATTAAACGGGAGGTCATCAAAGGTGAACTGTCTTCATTTCAACAATCGTCTCTTCCGATATCAGCCGCCTTGGGAGGTATGGCCATTCCGGCATTGATCTTTTATTTGTTTAATGGCGGTGACGAAACCGCACGCGGTTGGGCGATACCTATGGCAACTGACATTGCGTTTGCATTGGGCATCTTATCCTTGCTTGGCAACCGGGTTCCAAACTCACTTAGGGTTTTTCTTGCTGCGTTGGCGATTGCCGATGATCTCGGAGCAATCCTTGTCATCGCTATTTTTTATACAAGCCAGGTCGTATGGACAAATTTATTCGTATCCGGCATGATGTTTTTGCTGCTCCTTTTACTTAACAGGCTGGGCGTGCGGAATCAAATGGTTTATCTTGCTGTAGGAACATTCTTGTGGTATTTCGTTTACAAGTCAGGAGTTCATGCAACGGTTGCCGGAGTGTTAGCGGCCATTGCGATTCCGGTTAAGGGAAATGCCGGCGAATCCCTGTTGGAAGACCTGGAGCACTTGTTACATAAGCCGGTTAATTATTTTATCATGCCCATTTTTGCTTTGGCAAATACCGGTGTGATACTTGAAAGCCATGCAATAGATGGCTTTGGATCGCCATTATCCATGGGTATTTTTCTTGGACTTTTGGTTGGAAAACCATTGGGCATTGTGACTTTCTCATGGATTTTAGTTAAAACACGCATTTCGATGCTGCCTGAGAATGCTGACTGGAGGCACATATGCGGGGTCGGGTTTTTGGCCGGCATTGGATTTACGATGTCTATTTTCATTTCGCTCCTCTCATTTCAGCAAGCCGAGCATCAAACCGTTGCTAAAATTTCCATATTGGTCGCATCCGTTGCTTCAGGCCTGGCCGGCTTTATTATTCTGCGCAGAACAAAAAATATCGATCTAACCAGATGAAATAATTCAACTACACTTATCAAGGAGGTATATGATGAGTAAGTCGCTTATTAAAGGCAGTTTGCTGGGGGGGTTAGTTTTATTTGTTTGGAGTTCTCTTTCTTGGACAGTGATACCTTGGCATGAAGCAACGTTAAGTAAATTCACCAGTGACGAGGCTATTTCTAAAGCCATTTTAGACGCGGCACCGGAGAAAGGCATATATTACCTGCCGTCGCAAGGAACGGAAGAAGAGTTATGGAAGAAAATGGAAACAGGACCCGTTGCATTTTTGGCCATTAGGCCCGGCGCGCAAAACCTGGGTATGGGACCGTTAATGGGTATTCAGTTCTTAATTCAGCTGATGACTTCTTTTCTATTGACGTGGCTGCTTCTTCAGACGAGAGCGGATCTGAGTTATTTGAAAAGAGTTATGTTTGTTGCGATAGCCGCTTTCATGGCCGGCGTAATGGTGCATTTACCAAACTGGAACTGGTGGGAGTTTTCTAACGCATATACGGCCGTCAATATGATAGATTTGTTTGTGAACGGATTATTCGCAGGGCTGGTTATTGCCAAAGTGGCCCCTGCGCAGGCATCTTAATTATCAAGAGACTGCAAGATGGGGATGCTGATTTGCGTTTGAAACGTCTGTTCTGAACCGAGCATGTCCTGAACGGTTATTTTGTGAAGAACTTTGTCAACGGCAATTTGTACTGTTTGCCATAGTGAACGTACGGAGCAACTGGTGTTGTGCGTACACAATTTTTCAAAACCGGTATGTTTCTCGCAAAAATCCGATTCATAAAGCCGTCCACCCAGTAAGGCTAGTACTTCGCCGACAGGAATTTGATCTGCAGGGCGGGACAAAGTGTATCCACCTGCATGGCCGCGTGAACTGTCGATGAATCCGCCGATGCGCAATACGCGAAGTAATTTTGCGGCATTCGCCTCACTTAGTCCCTCAGCCTGGCTAATCTCCGGAATGGTCAAGCCTCCGGATGCATGGTGCCGGGCAATTTGAATAAGGCAACGTAAACCGTATTCTTCTTGAGTGCTGAATTTCATTCTTGTTAATTTTCCGGTTTTGTATTAAGAAGGCAATCACTTGACTTCTGTGTTCTGATCATTACATCATACCCAATTCCAAACGCGCGACATCCGACATCATCGAAGGGTTCCACGTTGGCTCCCACACGACCTCAACTTTTACGTCCGTAATACCCGGAACATATTGTATCTTATTTTCCACTTCCGGGGGAAGCGACTCCGCCACAGGGCACATAGGCGAAGTTAACGTCATCTTAACATGTGCAAACCCCTTCTCATTTACCTTAACTTCGTAAATTAAGCCCAGTTCGTAAATATTAACGGGAATCTCAGGATCAAAGCATGTCTTCAAAACTTCGATGACCTGTAATTCCATTCCGCTGTATAGTGTTTCTTTATCCATAATTTTCTACTCCGTCGTAACGATCTTATCTTTATTATCTAGCGCTGCCCTTAAAGTATGCCATGCGAGGCTTGCGCATTTGACCCGCGCAGGAAATTCCCGAACTCCCGAAAATACGGCTAATTTTCCTAATTCTTCAATTTGTTGCTCTTCGTCCATCGAGGAAGTGACCAGTTTATGAAATTTTTCAAATAATTCATCCGCCTCATTGACGGTTTTTCCTTTTAATACGGAGGTCATCAGAGATGCGGAAGATTTTGAAATGGCGCATCCGTTTCCTTCAAAACTGATATCTCTAATGATGCCGTCTTCTAATTTTAGATACAAATGCAGATGATCTCCGCATAAGGGATTGAACCCCTCCTGCGAACACGTGGGGTTTTCAATCTTGTGGTAATTACGCGGGTTTTTATTGTGATCAAGAATGATCTCCTGATAAAGTTCGTTGGTGTTCGACATTACTTGAATACCTCCATGACCTTGTGCAGGCCTTTAACGAGAGCATCAATATCCTCTTTGGTATTATAAAACGATAAGGACGCTCGGGATGTTGCTGGAACGCCATAGAACTGCATGACGGGTTGTGCGCAATGATGACCGGTTCGTATGGCGATACCTTCCAGATCCAATAAGGTGCCTGTATCGTGGGGATGCACATTCTCCATGACAAAAGAGATCGCGCCGGCCTTTTCTTTTGCCGTACCGATAATTTTCAATTTATTTATCGCGGACAGCTGTTCCGTTGCATACGCCATCAATTCAGCTTCATACTCCGCAATCTTATGAATGCCAATTCGGTTGATGTAATCCACGGCCGCGCCAAGTCCGATACCTCCGGCGATATTAGGCGTGCCTGCTTCAAATTTATTCGGCAATTCAGCATACGTAGTTTTCTCAAAACTAACCGTCCGGATCATATCTCCACCTCCATGATAAGGCGGCATGCTTTCTAATAATTGCTGCTTGCCGTAAAGAACGCCCACACCGGTAGGGCCGTACATTTTATGGCCGGAAAAAACAAGAAAATCGCAGTCTAAATCCCGAACATCTACCGGGGCATGAGGAATGGATTGAGCCGCATCAAGCATAACAAGAATATTGCGTTCATGGGCAAGGCGAATGATTTCTTTAACGGGATTCACCGTTCCGAGAGCGTTTGAGATATGTACAACAGATACTAATTTTGTCTTTTCGTTCAGAAGTTTGACATATTCTTCCATGATTAATTCACCGCTCTGGTGCATCGGTACGACGCGGAGAACTGCGCCGGTTTGTTCGCATAGAATCTGCCACGGCACTATATTCGAATGATGTTCCATGGCGGAGATGATAATTTCATCGCCCGCGCAAATAAATTTTCGTCCGTACGCACTGGACACGAGGTTGATGGCTTCGGTGGTGCCGCGAACAAATATGATTTCCTTATTATCTTTGGCGTTGATGAACTGGCGGATCTTGCCGCGCGCTTTTTCATATTCGAAAGTTGCTACCTGGCTGAGGTAATGGGTTCCGCGGTGAATATTGGCGTTTTGAGCACGGTAATAATGATGGACAGCATCAATAACAAAAAGGGGCTTTTGCGTCGTGGCAGCGTTATCAAGGTAGACAAGAGGTTTACCGTGGATGCGTTCCCTCAGAATGGGGAAGTCCTGGCGGATCCTCTCAACATCAAGTGTTGAACTGACATTAACGGGCATTATTTTCTCGGCGACAATCATGTGGCGATCATGCTAATGTTCCAGACGATCTAACAATAATTCGTCCAAATAAGTTCTGGTTGGCTCGTGGCCGACCCGGCTGATAATTTCTCCTGCAAATGCGTACGTCAGCATATTTTTGGCTTGTTCTTTTCCAATGCCGCGCGACCGTAAGTAGAATAACGATTCTTCTTCCAGGCGTCCGATTGTGGCGCCATGGGTACACTTAACATCATCTGCAAATATCTCCAGCTGCGGTTTTGTATTCATGACAGCATCCTGAGACAACAAAATATTCTTATTGGACTGTTTGGCGTCCGTTTTTTGCGCATCGGGATGAACAATGATCTTGCCGTTAAAAACGCCGCTGGACTTGCCGTCCAGAATGCCTTTATAGAGCTCGTGGCTGTTGCAATTGGGCTTAGCGTGATGAATAATCGTGCGGTTATCAACATGCTGCGTGCCATTGGTCAAATAAACTCCATCCAAGGTACTTTCAATGCCTTTAGCATCTAAATGAACCTGAATCACATTTCTAACCAGCGCACCTCCTGAGGTGATCAGCCGGTGTGTAAAATGGCTATTGCGGTGTTGATGAATTTCCGTCGAGCCGATATGATAGGATTTAGTGTTTTCCTGCTGGATCTTCACATAGTCAACCTTCGCATCGGCGCCTACAGCAATATCCGTGAAACTGTTAATAAACACAGACCCATCGCTCAAACTCGCGTAATTTTCGACAATGGATACCTGTGCGTTTTGGCCGACCGTAATAAGATTATACGGCTGGTTAAAAAGAGAAGTCTCGTGCGACGCGGAAACGTGAAGAACATAAATAGGCTTTTCAAGAATCGCATGCTCTGCGATTTCAATATAAACGCCATCCAGGATAAAAGCTGAATTCAGGGCGGTAAAAATATTCTTATTTGATTTTAACCGTTCACTTATGGCGGTTTGAATCTTGTCATTGTTCTCGGACAAAGCGTCGGATAAATTCTTGATCGTAACTCCTGTGGGCATTACGCCAATATTGGACAACGATTCTGAAAATCGGCCGTCAACAAAAACCAATTGCGCAGAAGTATCTGCAATCGCAAATGCCTCAATACTTTTTGCTTTAACTTGGTTTGATACCTTATTCGGAGAAGTTTCAAATGTATGGTTAAGGATGGGCTCAATATTCGTATATTTCCAATCCTCGTTTTTTGAATTGGGGAAATCCAGTGTCAGAAATTGTTCAAGTGCCTGTTTCCGCAGATCATGAATAGGCAAGGATTTTTGGCCGTTGAGACCCTCTTCGAATGAATTGAATTGTTTTTGGTACCACGCCTTTTTGTCTGAGATCGTCGTCATTATACCGCAGCTCCTTCGGTTTCGCGCGTCCAGTCATACCCTTTTTCTTCAAGCTGAAGAGCAAGTTCCTTACCGCCCGATTTGACAATTTGCCCGTCGACGAGAACATGAACAAAATCCGGCACGATATAATTTAATAACCGCTGATAATGCGTTACTACGATCGCGGCATTGTCTTTGGAGCGCAATTTATTGACGCCGTTGGAGACGATCTTCAGCGCGTCGATGTCGAGACCGGAATCGGTTTCGTCCAATATGGACAATTTAGGATTAAGGACCGCCATTTGGAAAATTTCATTTCGTTTTTTCTCGCCGCCGGAAAATCCTTCATTCACGGGTCTCTTGAGAAGGTCTTCGTCCATTTCAACTAATTTCATTTTTTGTTTTACCAACGCCAGAAAATCCATTGCGTCAAGGGACTCTTCGCCGCGGTACTTCCGGATCGCGTTTAAAGCCGTTTTAAGAAAATAAGTGTTGTTGACGCCTGGAATTTCCACAGGGTATTGAAATGCCAAAAACACGCCTTCGGATGCGCGGTCTTCCGGCGACATATCCAGAAGGTTCTTGCCGTTATAAATGACCTCGCCTTCGGTAATGTTGTAGTCTTCTCGTCCGGCTAGAATTTGCGCCAGCGTGCTTTTGCCGGAACCGTTGGGGCCCATGATCGCATGAATTTCTCCCGCGTTCACTTTTAAATTAACGCCGTGCAGTATTTCGTTCCCGTTAACGGACGCATGAAGGTTTTTAATTTCTAACATTTGAAATGTTCCTTTGGTTTTAATCTTGAATAATGATGGGCCAATATTGAATTCCATCATTCCTTAAACCGGATGATATATCTATATTGAATTCATACTGTGGGTATCTTCGTATCAAATTCATTGCTTCACTTTGCGTTAATGATGCATTCTTCAGTTCCACAGTCTTTAGCGAGGGTAATAAATTCATGTCCAGAACCGCTTGAATATCAATTTCGCCCCAAAAAAGCCCAGCCAAAATTAAGTTACTAGTGTATTGTGCCTGCGGAGAGTGAAGGAAAAAGTCTAATCTCTTTGCAGAATTAAAAGACACAGACATATAACGAGACTTTATCGGACGAGAAAAAATATGTTGGTAGGTTTTGTCATATATATCTATTTTATTTTGGTACTTTTTTTGATCGTAAGCCATACTTGATAATGGTTTTGTAATAATTTCTTCTTTTGGCAACGGCCCGATAAAGACATCAAAATTCTCCCATCGGGCCTCATCATACACCTTAATTAGAGATTCGCTCACTTCTGCAATAAAACTCATCTCAAGGTGTTTCAATTTGGGCATTCGCTCCCAAGGGACATTAAAGTTTAGATTAAAGGATGAAATCAAAGCAGGGAATTGCTTCGAATATTTCTTCGGATTATCTGAAATTACTAGATCTAAGCCGTTTAACTTAACAATTTTTAGTTCGGGCATTTCTTCATCACATAAAATGGTCAAGATCTCGTTAGAAAGGGAGTTGTCGCTCAAATCAAGGCTTTGTATATGCGGTCCAATTTTCCAGGATCTAATAATCTCAACATATTCCTTCCATATGAGAGAATTTGAGATTGTAAGTTCTTTTAATTGTTTTGTATTTTCTTGTGTAAAATTTTTGTAAAAAGCCTTTCCGAACCCACAATCAACAATGGTTAAAATTTCCAACTGATCAGCGAAGTGGTCAAATTTCGGTGACATCGTAGACTTAATGCCATAGAAAGAGAGCTTTTTGAGTTGTCCCTGTTTAAACAAATCTGAGAATTCTTGGAATACAGAAGTTGACAGGTCACAATGATCGAAAACAACAGATGAAATCCGACCACGAAACTCAGCTCGGGACAACCATTCAAGTGATTTTTTATTAAGCGTATGTTCAACGAATACCACTTCTAGAGGGTCGTCATTTACTTTAAGGCTTGGAAAATCTTTGTTGGAATAAACTGAAATAGATGATTGTGCCATCAAGTTTGGTGGCACAAGGATTATTCCTAGTAATAAAAAATAAAAGACTTGTCTCTTCATTGTTTTTTGTCCTGAATACTTATTTAAATTTTGGCACATTAAGCTTTGGTATATTCAATTGGTGTAGATTATAATGTTGTAAAAAAGGATTGCTCCACCATGCAGGGTTTTCAGATGGGTATTCGATCGTAATGCGATGAATCCTGGTGTCAAAATGATCTCGTACTGTTAATAGTTGATCCGGCCGAATTCGCGTGTTTACAAGAAAAACATCCCCGGTTCGCAATGATGATAGAATCTCTGCATGATTCACTACTTCTTGCTCTCCGAACAATGGACTGGCCAATACGACACTTAGTTTATCTTTGTTAGGAAATGAAATTATAAAGCTATCTATGTCAGTAGTCTCTGAAAAAAAATGAGTTTCAAGTGAAAAAGCTCTCGCTACAATCGAAGATGTTTTTATTTTAGACTGATCTGTGGAGCAAAAAAAATAGCCAGGATTTTTGAGATTCAGCATTTTGCTAAAAAACGTAGTTGAATCAACAATATTATTTCCTCCCAATTTTTTTTTAAAGGAAAATTTGAAAGCAAAATCTGAAGTAATATCTTTGGAGCTATATGATGCACTATTAATCACAACAACAGGAACATGTATTCGCTCAATGTTCTTAAAAAAATCTGTTCCAGATTTTGAGAATAAATTCTTGCTATCCGTCTCATTGGCATCAGGTACAAAACATGAGAATTCCTTAAGGTTTTTGAATGCTCCATTTTTAACTGAAACCGGGTCCAATTCTACATAATCCATATTCAATGACCGTAATTCCTGAAATGAATCTTTATGTAACATCAATGAATCAAGGAATGTTGAGGAAATGCCGGTACCGCTTAATTCCAAATGATTTAATTTAGGCCAATCTGTCTTGGTTAGAAAACTTGCAGACATGTTGAACGGTGTGTTTTTCAAAGACAGTGATTCCAAGTTATTCAAAAATTCTTTGCAGTTCTTTATTCGGTTAATAATTTCGAGATTACGTAGATCTTCCTTTTTCTTAACTCTTGCATCAGCCAGTTTAGAATTTATTGTTAGAGTTTTTTGATTTATCCAAAAGAACTTTTTTATGTGACCCGTATTTAAGTTTTCGATAACTTTTAAGAATTCATCAGGTCCCAATTTTTCTTCGCTTCCGCCGAAATATACAGTTTCGAGAGAACCAGAGTGACTTCTTAATAAATCCAAAATATTCTTGAAATTAGAATCAGTCCTGCAATCTATCACGCGTATTCCGGAAAGTTCCATTTTGGGTGGATGCGTTACATACAACTTGAAAAAATTTGAAATATCAAGTTGGTCGTCAAGATATAAATGTCTGATTGTGTCTGATTTGTCGGTTAATGCATTCAGTCGATACGAGGTTGTATTGGTTTGTCCCCACGTAATGCTGTTTGTCTGAATGATTAAAAGTAACATTATAGATATCGTTTTCATTACCCCACGCTTCCTTCCAAACTTACGCCGAGTAATTTCTGCGCTTCGACAGCAAACTCCATCGGCAGTTCTTTAAAAACCTCTTTACAAAACCCGTTGACGATCATATTGATCGCGTCTTCAGTGGAGATGCCGCGCTGATTACAGTAGAAAATCTGGTCTTCACCTATTTTCGAAGTCGACGCTTCA
>JAEUSK010000026.1 GCA_016787925.1 bacterium
AATTATAACGAAATCAACTAAACGCAGTACACTGGATTTCGCAAATGCATACTTGTTCGATCCATTGGCGATTACGATTAAAAGATGGGATGTGGACCCGCAGGGTTATTATCTGGGAGGCACGGGTCTATTCTTGACTGCGCGTGATATGGCAAAGATCGGATTCTTGTATCTTAACGGAGGTTGTTACGCGGGAAGGAACATTATTTGTGAGAAATGGATTAATGATGCCTGGAGTGATCACATTCCGGATACTTCGATCGACTACGGTTATCTCTGGTGGATTATGGAAAGCGGCGGACACAAAATAGCGTACGCATTTGGATATGGAGGACAAATGATTTATGTTATAAAAGACCTTCAATTAGTCGTCGTATTGACAGCCGATCCCAATGTGAACGCTCAAACGGCTCAAAATACCCGAATCCTTGAGGATGATATTCTGATTTCTAATATTATACCGGCGGTTCATTAATAATCTGATTATGAAATGATTACCTGGAACGATTTTGAAAAAATTGAAATGCGCGTTGGAACTGTAATCGAAGTTCAGGATTTTCCTGAGGCGCGGAAACCGGCTTATAAATTGAAGATAGATTTTGGTGAATACGGCATTAAGCAGTCCAGCGCGCAGATCACGAAATTGTATTCAAAAGAAGACCTGCTTAACCGGCAGGTAATAGCAGTAATTAATTTTCCGCCAAAACAGATTGCAAATGTTTTTTCTGAATGTTTAGTTTTAGGTGCCGTCAGCAAAGACGGAGAGGTTGTGCTCTTGGAAGTTGACCGACCAGTAACGAACGGGGAAAGGATCGGCTAAATCGTGCTGAAGCGAACCTAATGTTTTCAAAAATAAACGACGGTCATTAGTAACATATTAGTTGAGGAGTTTACCATATGAAACGAGTAATCTTAGCTCTTATTGTAACCGGGTTTTTTATCGGCTGCGGTGTTGCGCGGCAGGTTCAGGAAGCAAAAAATTTTGCAAAATGTACATTCAGGATCAAATCCGTGGAAGGTACCCGTTTAGGGGATGTCAAGATTCATAACGTGAAATCCATTAAGGATCTGAGTTTCAAAAAAGCCGCGGAGATCACATCGGTGTTGGCCTCAGACGAGGCAATTCTGTCCTTCACATTGAATTTGCAGGCGAAGAACCCTAATGCTGAAGTTGCGGCGATGAACAAACTGGAGTGGATCTTGTTTATCGATGAGTATGAGATGGTGGAAGGCACTCTGAATCAGAAAGTTGAAATTCCGGGCGGACAAGTTGCGGAAATTCCGATCGACATTTCAACAGATATCAAAGAAGCTCTAAAGGGCAAGTCCCGAGATGCAATTGCTAAATTAGCTTTCAACGTAGCAGGGCAAGGGGATAATCCAACGCATATATTGCTGAAAGTGAAACCATCGATTAATATTGCGGGTCTTACCGTTCAGTATCCCGGATACATCGACGTGAAGATGGAATTTACGGCGGAGCAGGGCAAAGAATTACGAAAGAAAGTGATTAAAGAATCAACAAAGTAGTTTTATTTAATAATCGCCCTTAGCAGATTCAGGAATTCTCTTCCGTCATTGTGAACAAGTCGGAAATTCTTGTATGCGCTTTTATAGGACGGATTAATCTCATACGCCTTTTTAAACTGCATCATGGCTTTTAGGAACAAATTGCGGCATTGAATCAGGAACAGCAAGCCAAGAGAATTATGAAGGTCGGCATAATTCGGATTTGTTTCGACCGCCTTCTCCAATTTGATCCGGTATTGTTCCAAAATCGGTTCATTTTTTCCCGCTCCGCCGAATAAGAACTTCAGGTAAAAACCGTGCATGATCTCGTCCAGATTCGGTTTCCCGATAGCGTCCTTTATTTCATTAATGGTTTCGATGGCTGGAATAGTTTCGCCTGATTCTATCTGTTTGACCAATTTCTCAAAACGAAATGAATAAAAACGGAAATTGGTGAAGTCAGGATTTGACGCAACAACTTTTTCAAGTACATGCAGAATAGTTTTCTGGCGCGCCGCAATCGGAGGAAGGTCCTGCGTATTGGATTCCGCGATACTGCTCTCAAGTAAAGTGATGATAGAATTGAGATGCGCTTCGGAGTATTTGGGGTTAATAGCCAGCGCCGCCTCATACGCGCTTAACGCGTGTGTAAACATGCCCGCTTTTGAATACGCCAAGCCGAGGTTGTTTTTGAGGTCAGCAAACTGCGGTTCCATTTCACAGCCTTTTTGTAATATTTCAACGGCCTTAGCATGGTCGCCCGACTGCATAAAAGCCAGCCCCAGATTATTGTACGATTCGACCAGATTAGGATTTTTTTCTATGGCATTTTCAAATTCAACTATTGCTTCTTCAACCATTCCTTTTCGAAGAAAAATCAAACCCATTTTATTGTGAGAAACTGCATGCTTGATGGTTTTTATCTTGTCGCGGATGAAAAATAGAAGTTCGATCTCCCAGGCGATCTCCTGATGGAACTCGTTTAGGAAATCTTTAATTTTATCTTTATCCCAATCTTTCATACGCGACGCATCAACGTTCTTTTTTTGAACCATGATCACGCGTCCTTTTTCAAAGATTTCGGCCTGGAACATGCTGCGTGCGGGATCGGCGGCTGTCTGAATATGAAATATTTTTCCGCCGGCGTGAACGTTACTGTTAATGCCCATTGCTTCCATTACGATGCCTCCTCTAATGCTTCTTTGCGCCGACCAAGAGAAAATAAATAGCGTTGAGTTTTTGGCCCAACGCTATCGGTTCTCACTATAAGAAAGGGGAAATGGGGGGCGACGGTTGTGTGTTACATGATGCGCGCATTTCTTTTCTGCCGACATAAGGCGCGACTTTGTCGATCAGATCATTCATGTGAACAGGTTTTAGCAGTATTTCATTAATTCCTAATGATTCAACCCGCTCTTTTTGTTTATCCAACAATTCGTTTAAATAACCTGTAATAATAAAAACGGGAACATTTTGCGACATTTGTCTGATGCTCTCGACGACATCCCACCCTGAAATACTCGGCATCATCAGATCAGATATGACCAAACCGATCGGTTCGTTTTTGAATATTTTTAACGCGTCAAGGCCGTTATTGGCAATACGAACATCGTAATTTGAAGTCGAAAGCATCATGCTGAGCGTTTGCGCTACCAAGTCATCGTCATCAATTAACAAAATAGTACGGCTGGATCTTCGGTGTTCGTTTGATCGTGTCGTGTTTTGATTTGCAGAGTCGTAAGAATTTGATCGCGTCTCTGTATCAAGTCGCTTCATTTAATGCCCATATTTACTGATCACTTGCAAAAGGAATTAGAAAAACAGTTTCTTTTAGTAAGAACCGGATAGAGTACCGCACGTAGCAATTACAATAAACGTGCCTTGTTTAGGTAATTGTCTCCGAACCTGTTATATAAGGGTTTAAGTAGTAATGAAGTCAATATAGTGGCTCGCAGGCAACACACAATGTCAATATATTGACATTGTGATCAAATATTGACACTTCTAATCGCAAAAGCCTTAAGATTTAGTTAACATTAAGCTACGGCGGGGAAGTTTAAGCACAGAATGAAAAGAAAGAAAGGCACTTAGTTTCCGTTTGGTAATAGAATTTTATCAACTGTAAGGTAGGTGATTGAATGGTAGGATGGCCTGGCATTACTATAAATTCTTTTTGCCATTTCCAATCCGGTTTGGGTCTTAGCTAATCGAGTGTATAACGGTTCGACGAATTTTCTTCGTCCTATATTCATCAAAAAATTTTCAAGTTGACCGTACGCAGGAGAATAGTCGTTATCGATCACATGTGTGAGCCAGGCAAATGCCATTTCAGCATTGCCGGATTTTGAAAAACCAAAGGTCTGATCCAGTTCTGTCATTTGTGTCCGGCTCATTTTTTCCGGAAGATTGCGTACAAAATGTATCCACTGGTGAGAGAGCCAGTTTTTCGATTCAAGTTGAACGGCAGCGGTGCCGCTTAACCACGCTTTCAACTGGACATCTACTTTTTGAAATGCATCTGAAGTTATAACTGGGCAATTATCCGGAATACCGCGTCCGTAGATCCATTGATCACCTTTCAGTTTTTTAGAGAGATTGGAATCATTGGATACGAGTTCTTTATTCACATAATTCACAAATCGTTCAGTTGTCATAGGTTTAAAAGCGAACGTATTAAAATACTTATTCAAGAATGCATCCCATTTTTCCCTTCCAATATTTTCTTCCATCATGCGAAGAAATAAATAACCTTTTTCATAAATAATTCCGGCGGAAAGTTCGTCAGGATTTCTTCCGGACAGTTCAATATACAGAGGAGTGAGCTCCGGACGATCTTTAATTTGCGCAAGCTCATCCTGCAAATCCTGAAATCCGAGCACGGCTTCCATTTCCGCAAATTCTTTTCCATACAGCTCCTCATCGATGCGGCGTTCGAAGTACATGGTAAAACCCTCGTTAAGCCATGCGTCGCTCCATGTAGCATTGGTTACAAGATTGCCCGACCAGGAGTGAGCTAATTCGTGAGCAATGAGTGAAACCAGTGAACGGTCGCCGGCCATAATGGTCGGCGTGGCAAATGTGAGGCGTGGATTTTCCATTCCGCCGAATGGGAAACTTGGCGGCAAAACGATAATATCATATCGTCCCCAGCGATAAGGGCCGTAAAGTTTTTCAGCAGTTTCCATCATTTTCTCGGTATCGGCAAACTCCCATGCAGCCTTCTCGATCATAGAAGGCTCAGCATATACGCCGCTTCGTTTGCCGACGGGCCTGAATTCAATATCCCCGACAGCCAGCGCCAGCAAATACGACGGAACAGGTTGCGGCATATCACATTCGTAAATACCGGTTGAATTTTTGACGGTGGCATTTTCTGCGCTCATGACCGCTAATAAGTCCGGCGGGCATTGAATTTTTGCATGATACGTCATGCGAATACCGGGGCTGTCTTGACACGGTATCCATGTTCGCGCGAGAATCGGTTGTGACTGTGTAAATAAAAACGGTTTTGTTTTTCCTGCCGTTTGCGAGGGCTCGAGCCATTGCAGAGCATCGGCATTATTTGTGGTGGAATAATAAATGTTGATCCAATCGGTTTTCGGCGTAATTGTGATTTTCAATTCACGCCCCAGATAAGCGGATGAATCGCCGAATGTGAAGGATGTGTTAGTTTCGTCCTTTCCGAGCGTAACCTTGTGAATCGCTAATCCGCGCGTATCCAAACGGATCACGTCAGAACCGGTTTTGTTGTTTATTTGATAACTTGCTTTGCCGGTAATTTGTTTGGCCGTAAAATCAACAATGACGTCGAGATTGAGGTGCGTTACGACGGCTTCATCCGGGCGCGAATACGAATGCGGATCTTTGAAGTATTCGACTTCGTCAATCGATTTCCTTGTACAAGACAAAAACATTGCAGCGATTAAAAAAACAGAAACGATTTTTATTAATGTTGACATAAGGATATCCTGAGTCTTGGTTTTCAAATGATTGAATTCAAAATACTTCCGGTTTCTGCTTTTCGCAAGAACAATTTGCTATGAGAAAGCTTGAACTTCACGTGAATTTTTTTTAAGATAAGGCAGCAAATATTATCACTTTAACTTGTCGAGGAACTATGTTTGACACCAACTACAAATTCACATGCGTCGAAAAATTTTTGAAATATGTGAAGTATGATACGCAATCGGACGATGATGCAACTTGTTTTCCCAGCACAGAAAAACAAAAAATACTGTCTAAAGATCTTGCCGCAGAATTCAAAGCCATGGGCCTTAGCGACGCGCACATGGATGATAACGGGTATGTCATGGCGACCATTCCGGCCAACACCAAGAAAAACGTACCGGTCATCGCCTTTATCGCCCACGTGGATACATCGCCGGCGGTGTCCGGAGAAAACGTGAATCCGATCATTCACAAAAATTATCAAGGCGGCGATATTCATTTACCCAAAGATTCCAATCAGGTTATTGAAGTCAAAAACAATCCCGATCTGGAAAAAATGAAAGGATTCGATATCATCACCGCAGACGGCACGACGCTTCTGGGAGCTGACAATAAAGCCGGCGTGGCGGAGATCATGGATGCGGTCGGGTACTTTCTGAGCCATCCGGAAGTGAAACACGGTACGATCAAGATTTGTTTTACGCCTGACGAAGAAGTCGGACGCGGCACGGAAAAAATTGATCTGAAAAAACTGGGCGCTCAGTTCGCCTACACGGTTGACGGTTCCAGCCGCGGCGAAGTGGAGACTGAAACATTCAGCGCGGATGCGATGACGGTGAAATTTCACGGCAAGAATATTCACCCCGGCTATGCGAAAAATAAAATGGTTAATGCGGTAAAGGTTGGCGCACGATTCATTGAAAAACTTCCGAAGACAACATTATCGCCCGAAACAACGGAAAAGAAAGAAGGGTTTGTTCATCCCACGACCTTTAACGCCAACGAGGAACTCGCTACAGTCAAATTCATCATTCGCGATTTTATCACAGAGAAGTTGGCCGAAAAAGAAGATTTAGTAAAGAAGCTGGCGGAAGAAACGGCCGCGGAATTTCCCGGTGCGCGTGCGGAAGTAGAAGTGAAAGAACAGTACCGCAACATGAAATACATTTTGGATAAATATCCGCAAGTCGGAGATAATGCGATCGAGGCCATGAAGCGGCTGAAGATCGAACCGATTCTCAGCCCCATTCGCGGCGGCACAGACGGTTCACGCCTGTCCTACATGGGATTGCCGACACCGAATATTTTCGCAGGCGAACATAGTTTCCATTCCAAATTGGAATGGGTCGCCATTCAGGATATGGAAATGGCAGTTCGTGTGATCGTGGAACTGGCGCAGATATGGGAGGAGAGGGCGTAAGGAAAACATTTGCAAAATCTGAGTGACAGTTGTATAAAAATGACAAACATCCAGGCCGCATGACATTTTGGAGAAATCTTTTTTACTTTCTTCTTCTATTTGCTTTTGATCGGAGTGCCTGTTTCGCTCAAAAGTATTCTGAGCAATCAGAGATATTTCGTAGAATCGTCAGATTAATAAAAGAAGATCGTGTCGCTGAGCTAGCAACAATGGTTCGATATCCTCTTGGGCGTCCGGATCCTTTACCTAGTATCTCGTCAGAGAATGACTTCATTTTATATTACCCAGTCTTATTTGATTCTGTTGTCAGAAAAGAGATTACAAACCTTAATGTTGAAGATGTTTTTGAACAATATGGTAACTATAGTGTAGGAGATATTTGGATATGTGATGGTAAAATTTATGGTATCTATTACACGTCCGAACAGGAGAAATCACTGCAACTCAAAGTTGAAAATGAAATTCGCAATAGGATATACCCTGAATTAAAGGAATGGAAAGAACACATTTTAACATGGGATGCAAATAATTTAGTTGTTAGAGTGGATTGGATTAGTAAAGATAGCGGTTATCGATATGCGATATGGCCCAAGGGGCGCTCAATCTCTGAAAAGCCAGATCTGATTCTCTATAATGGAAAAAGTGAGCCTCATGGTAATATGGGTAGCATTACATACACGTTCAAAAATGGACATTGGAGTTATATTTTGGATTATTGGGTACACGAAGAACTACCTCATCTAAGAATTTTATATGATGATGTTGAACAAAATAAAATCGAATGTAAATGGTTGAGGCAGTTGGATTGTAAATAAGTTTTTGGGTTGTATCCGTCTTTCAAGAGCAATTTCTATTCAAAAAAGCCCCGATACATGTATCGGGGCTTTTAATTTTTTGCCAGATGTTCCTTAAATTAATTATTCCTCTTCCACTTTCCCCCGCATCGAATCCCAATACATATAGCCGAGAATGCCGAGGAACATCACGCCGCTCAGGATTATGCATTATATGCTATTCTATGGGCCTGGCTTCAGATTCTAGTTGCTTCCAAAGATCATCTAATTTCAACTTGGCGATCCAGCTTTTCAAATAGTTTAGATCGAGTTTTCCGTGCTGAACTTCATAAACTCTGAGCGCATCCGTAAATTGTTTTTCACTTCCGCCGGACAATTTTGCCCATTTTAGTTTTGCCAAAATTGTATCTTCAGGCTGCGATATTTTCATCTTAAATCCGAATACTTCCTCTTCAAGTTTCCTTTCAAATCTCGATTGATCAAATTCATCGTTTGTCAAAATCCAAAAATCAACTTTGTCGCCTTCCTGCGTATCAATCAGATTGAACATACTTTTATGGACAATGGCTTCTTTAATGCTCTCTTCCGACAAATAATATAATGGTTGTGGAAAGGCGTTCAATAAAGCTGGAACGGCTGCCTGAGCCAAATGAACTACGATGTCAACATCGTGCGTCGCTCTTGGTTCTCCTTGTAAACTGGAGACGATAGAGTCCGTTATCATGTAATCGATGCGGTTATCGTTCAATACGGAGAGAAGGTGGTTTAGTAATTTCGGTTGTAGCATTTGGCAATCCTCTCCAAATATATCGTTTTGATTTCTTCTTCGCTTTTGGATGAGAATCTTTTTTGGAGACCGATTAAAAACAATTCTTTGGTCATGGCTGAAAGTTCAAATGCCTTTGCCAAACGCTGCTCGGACGTCATCTTTTGCAGCGTTGCCAAATACACGCGATGATTCGGGTTGGGTTTTATTTCCATGTGCTTCAGGGCTGGTTTAAATTTTGGGTTAAAACCCAATGACGGATTGTATCATCATAGCTCCGCGCTTAAGCGCGGAGCTATTTGAACAGTCGTTTATTTGGGCTTTAGCCCCTAATACTGAATATATTTTCAACGATTAAAACGAATCTATTTTTCCTCTTCCACTTTCCCCCGCATCGAATCCCAATACATATATCCTAGAATACCGAGGAACATCACGCCGCCGAGTAATTCCGCAGAGTGTGATTCTGCCCATTCGGGGTTGACCCAGTTATATCCGAGATAGCGTAAGATCGCGCTGATAACGCCAAGCAGTGCACCGCCGGCGATAAATCCGGATGCGATCAACGTTCCGCGTTCGCGCCGAGCCGTATTAAGTTTTTCATCCGTGCTGCGAGTGGAAACAAAATGCGCAATGAGTCCGCCGAATACAAGAGGAGTATTTAATTCCAGCGGAATATACATACCGAGCGCAAATGCCAAAGCGGGAACGCCGAGCATAGTTAGAACCAGCGCCATAAACGCGCCGGCAACGTAAAGCATCCAGGGCGCCGCCTGTCCGGTCATTAGTGGTTTGATCACGGCCGCCATGGCATTCGCCTGCGGGGCAACGAGCGCGTTAGGCCCGCTGAAACCGTACGTTTCATTTAATATTAACATGACCCAGCCTACCGTCGCGGCAGAAACCAAAACGCCGGCAAATTTCCATGATTCCTGTTTATACGGAGAAGATCCTAACCAATAACCGATTTTTAAATCAGTGATGAATGCGCCGGCACACGACAGTGCCGTGCAAACTACGCCGCCGATGATCAGCGCCGAGATCATTCCGTTATCACCGGTAAGTCCGACGGAAACAAGCACAAATGAGGAAATGATCAAAGTCATCAAGGTCATACCGGAAACAGGGTTTGTTCCAACGATAGCGATTGCATTGGCCGCAACGGTTGTGAACAGAAATGAAATAATCAGCACGATCAGAAGCCCGACCATCGCGTGCGTAATATTATGAACAACGCCGAATTGGAAGAAAATGAAGATCATGACTGCGGTCATGACGATACCGATGGCGATAATGCTCATGGATAGATCTCTCTGCGTTCGTACGCGGCTGTCCATGTCTGTTTTTTTGCCGACGATTTCCTTAAATCCGAGCACGAATGCCGATTTAATAATTTTGGACGAACGGATAATACCAATAATGCCGGCCATGGCGATACCGCCGATACCGATATGGCGCACGTAGTTTCTAAAAATTTCTTCCGCCGACATATCGCCGATCAGTTTGGTTACATTAGCGCCGAGCGGCGTTGTAAGTCCGCTGCCGACGTGATATAACGCAGGGATGATCACATACCATGAAACGAACGAGCCGGCCGCGATAATGGCCGAATATTTCAAGCCGATGATGTAACCCAGTCCGGTGACCGCCGCGCCGATATTTACTTTGAATACCAGTTTCATTTTGTCGGCTATTACATCGCCGTAAGGTAATACGCGCGTAGTAAATACTTCGCTCCACCAACCGAAAGAAGCGATGATGAAGTCGTACAATCCTCCGATGATTCCGCTGAAAACCAGCACTTTGGCCTGATTGCCGCCTTTTTCACCTGCGACGAGAACTTCCGTTGTAGCCGTCGCTTCAGGAAATGGAAATTTGCCGTGCATTTCGGCCACAAAATATTTTCTAAAAGGAATCAGAAACAAGATTCCGAGAAATCCGCCGAAAAGTGATGCAAAAAACACCTGATAGAACTCCACATTCAATTCAAGTATGTACAGAGCGGGTATCGTGAAAATTGCGCCGGCTACTACGGCGCCGGAATTTGCGCCGATGGATTGAATTATCACGTTTTCGCCCAGCGCATTTTTTCGTTTCGCCGCTGCCGATAAACCGACGGCAATAATGGCGATCGGGATGGCCGCTTCAAAAACCTGTCCGATTTTTAATCCTAAATAGGCGGCCGCTGCGGAGAACAGCATCGCCATAAGCAAACCCCAGAAAACAGAGCGGAAATTTACTTCCGGGTAGACCTGGAGGGGCGACATGATGGGTTTATATTCTTCGCCGGGTTTGAGATCGGTATACGCGTTGGTCGGTAATCCTTTGACAGCTTGTGTAGCATGATCACTCATAAACGTTACTCCTTGCTGATTCAGATGGAATGGATTGCATATTTAAAGAAAGGTCGTTTGCTGAAAGCGCGGGCGAACCTCGCTGATTGGTTCAATTGGTCAAAAATATAGAATGGCCAGCAACTATAATCAAGACAAATGATCAGTGAAGAAATTATTTTGGATAATTAGGTGGATGCTTTTTTTATATTTTATTAAATTTGTCACTGGGGAAGAGAATTGTTTCTTCTGTTTAAATAAGGAGACAAACCATGATACAATTAACATTTTTAGGACATTCGGGATGGCTGATTCAAAAGGATGCTTACCATCTTTTAATAGATCCTTTTTTGGAGAGTAATCCCGCTGCAAAAAACAGAGCGTCGGATGTTAAAGCCGATTTCATCATCGTTACGCATGCGCATGGAGATCACTTGGGCGATGCGATCCCCATCGCCAGGAGAACCGGTGCAATTATCATTTCGAATTTTGAAATTACGCAATTCTGTGAGAAACACGGAGCTAAAACACACGGGATGCATATCGGCGGTTCACACGAATTCCCGTTTGGAAAAATCAAGTTAACACCTGCTTGGCATGGATCGTCTTTTCCGGACGGAACGTATGGCGGCACGCCCGCGGGCTGTCTGATCACGATGGACGGAAAAACGATTTACCATGCCGGGGACACGGGCCTCTTTATGGATATGCAACTTATCGGCGAGATGAACCCGATCGATCTGGCGCTCCTTCCGATTGGAGATAATTTTACGATGGGAATTCCGGACGCAGTGAAGGCCGTTAGTTTATTGAAGCCCAAGATGGTAATACCTATGCATTATAATACATTCGATATTATCAAAGCCGATCCCGAAGATTTTATTAGCAAAATTAAACAGCCCGGCGTCACAGCGCAGGTGGTGAATCCCGGACAATCGGTTCAATTGTGATCACAAGATGAAAACCTGTAATACATGTTCGTAGCCAACGGGTGGGCACGGCGCGAAGAAAACATTTATTGCGATTTCAACTTACGAATTAAGAAACAACTGTGTAAACAATATTCCATCTTAAAGAATTATTGAATACATTTTTGGGCTAAAGCCCGCATTACTTTTCCATCACTAGCCCCACACTTAAGTGTGGGGCTATGAAATAACCAAGAAAGACGAGGCTTTAGCCCCAACATAAAAGATTATTTTTTTTCTTGGAAAACCCACTCATGTGTTTATTGTCTATTTGATTCAGAAAGCTTCGCTTACCGGCAGATGAGTTATAAAAATCTCTTGATTGTATTTAAGTATGTCGGTAATTTTATTGGCTTTTTTACCATTATGAAACAGGATTTGAAAACATGAAACGAATATTATGGTTCCTTGCGACAATTTTTTGTTTGATTCAATTGTCCAACTTATTTTGTCAAACCCGGGATTCATTGATAGGCCCCTCCGAAAAACATTTTAAGAATCTGCGTCAATTGACTTATGGCGGCGATAATGCCGAAGCGTATTTCAGTTTTGACAGTAAAAAACTCACGCTGCAAAGCAATAATCCGAAATGGAATCTTCAGTGTGACCAAATTTTTATGATGGACATCAATAAGGCCGCAGGTGATAGTTCATACAAACCTTCACTTATAAGCAGCGGAGAAGGGCGCACCACATGCTCCTACTTTTTGAAAGGCGACCAGCGGATTATTTACGCATCGACCCATTTAGGCGGGAAAGCCTGTCCGCCTGCGCCATCGCCGCATCAGGGCGGAAAATACCTGTGGTCGATTTATGACACGTACGACATTTTCATAGCCGATCTACATGGCAACATTATCGCACAACTTACAAACTCACCCGGTTATGACGCAGAGGCAACTGTTTCACCCCAAGGCGATAAAATCGTTTTTACGTCGACGCGTTCAGGCGATCTTGAACTATGGACCATGGATGTTGATGGGAAAAATCTTAAACAAGTTACAAACGAATTGGGTTATGACGGAGGGGCGTTTTTTTCCCCGGACGGAAAAAAGCTGGTGTTTCGTGCGTCGCGGCCTAAATCAGCAGATGATGTGAAAGAATACAAGGATTTTCTATCGCAGGGATTAGTTGCGCCAACGCAGATGGAGATTTTTACTTGTAATGTAGACGGCTCAGAGATGAAACAGATTACGCAGCTGGGCAAGGCGAATTGGGCGCCTTTTTTTCATCCATCCGGCCAGAAGATCATATTTTCATCTAATCATAATGCGCCGCGGGGCTATAACTTTAATTTATTCATGATCAATGTGGACGGGACCGGGATTGAACAGATTACCACTGAAAGCATATTTAACGCGTTCCCGATGTTCTCACCGGACGGTAAGAAACTTGTGTTTTCATCCAATCGAAATAATAACGGCACGCGCGATACGAATCTCTTTATAGCGGATTGGGTGGAATAGTTTGTTATCCAACGTAGCCGCCGTCAACGCTGATAACGGCGCCATTGACAAAGGAGGCGTGTTCGGACGCCAGAAAAAGATATATATGAGCAACATCGTCTGGGTTTCCAAGACGGCCCACAGGTGTTTTTTCAAGTATTTTACTCAATACATTTTCCGGAATTGTTTTCACCATTTCTGTAGCAATAAATCCTGGAGCTACCGCATTAACGGTGATACCTTTGGGTCCTAACTCACGCGCCCAGACTTTGGTCATACCGATCACACCCGCCTTGCTGGCCGCATAGTTAGTCTGACCGTAATTACCGTAAAGTCCTACGACCGAAGACGTGTTAATAATACGTCCAAACTTCTTCGATATCATATGCGGAGCAACGGATTTCGTACAATTAAACACGCCGGTTAAATTAACGTCTAAAACATCTCGCCATTGTTGGCCGCTCATTTTCAGCAAAGACGCATCGTGCGTGATGCCGGCATTGTTAATCAGAACGTCTATTTTTCCAAATCTTTCAATTACAGTTTTTGTTGCTTTTTGAACGGAATCGCTGTTTCGCACGTCAACGCTGTAAGAATTGATTTCGTCAGGCAAAGCTCCTGTTTTTAAATCCCAAACGACAACCGTAGCGTTGGCGGATGCGAATGCTTCTGCACTGACCCGGCCAATACCGTTCGCCCCGCCGGTAATAATAACAACTTTGTCTTTTAAAGAACTCATGGATGACAATCGGAAGATTTAGAGGATAGAACTTTTTTCTAAGGGAACTGCGCACTGCAGTTTGTCAGAATCTTCATTCACCGGCAGGGGATACTTTCCGCTGAAGCAGGCCGTACAATAATTGTGCTCACCATTGGGAACAGACGCCATTAAACCATCAATGGTCAAATACTCCAGGCTGTCTGCGCCGATATGTTGGCGAATTTCTTCTTTCGTCATTCTGTTGGCGATCAGTTCTTCTTTGGTCGGGAAATCCATGCCGTAATAACACGGCGATTTGACGGGAGGGGAACTGATCCGCACATGCACTTCCTTTGCGCCGGCTTTGCGGATCATTGCGATTAATGGTTTGAGTGTGGTGCCTCGCACGATCGAATCATCGATTACCACGACGCGCCGGTCCTTTAAGACGCCTTGAACCACGTTGAATTTGACTTTTACTTTCAGGTCGCGCATGGATTGCACAGGATGAATAAACGTTCTTCCCACGTAGTGATTTCGTATCAGTCCTAATTCAAACTTGATACCGGTTCGCCTTGAATATCCCACTGCCGCAGTGTTGCTCGAATCGGGGACGCTTATGACAATATCGGCGTCGACAGGAAATTCCTCCGCCAAATGTTTGCCGAGTTTTCGCCGGGCCTTGTCCACATTATCGCCGAATATCTTACTGTCCGGACGGGAGAAGTATACGAATTCAAATATACAATGCGCAGGCTGACGCGGTTCAGTAAATAACATTTCGCAACGCATGCCCGATTCGTCTACGACAATAAATTCTCCCGGCTTGACGTCACGAATATATTCCGCATCAATGATGTCGAGTGCGCAGGATTCGCTGGCTACCACGGTTGCGTCGCCCAGTTTGCCAAGACACAAAGGTCGGATACCGTGGGGATCACGCGCCGCGATAAATTTATCTTTTGTTAACAATACGAGCGAATAAGCGCCCTTGATCTGCGTCAACGCGTATTTCAATTGATCTTCAATTTTTTTTAATCCGGAGTGGGCGGCCAGATGGAGAATAACTTCCGTATCGCTGTTGGACTGAAATATGGCGCCCTGTTCCTGTAATTCATTCCGAAGTTGAAAATAGTTAATGAGATTTCCGTTGTGGCCGGCCGCAATTTCACCGGTATTAATAATAGCCGTAATGGGTTGCGCGTTTTGCAGATAACTTCCGCCGGTCGTGGAATAGCGGTTATGTCCGATGGCAGAAATACCCGGCAATTCTTCAAACAGCTTTGTATCCGCAAACACATCGCCGACCAGGCCCATGCCAACGTGACGATGAAGATAATTGCCGTCGGCTGAAACAATCCCTGTGGATTCCTGGCCTCGGTGCTGTAACGAATAGAGTCCGAGATAGGTCAACTTCGCCGCTTCAGGATGGCCGTAAATTCCGAATATGCCGCACTCTTCTTTAATCTCTTCTGACATAAATATTTATTCTGGTGATGCCAAATTCTGCAAAACTATTTGATATTGCGCCGCAATGTAGTTAAAAATATTGAATGCATCAAATTTATTTTGATATTATACATCGTCAGTATTTTTTTGTTTATCCTCCGCATTAAATACGTTACATTGCTCAGAAAGCAAACCAGAGAGGTGCCGCATGAAGGTTCTCATCATTGACGATCATGACATGAACGTCACACTTTTGAAAAATCTGATGATGGCTAAAGTTCCTGACTGCGAGACCTGTTGCTATACCGAATCGGCTGAAGCCCTTGCATGGTGTGAGGAGAATGATCCCGATCTTGTCCTTGTCGATTACATGATGCCGAGCCCCAATGGTCTGGAATTTATCGAGCGTTTTCGAAAATTACCGGGGAAAAGGGATATACCGGTTGTCATGATCACGGCAGTCAACGAAAAAGATATTCGCCTAAAAGCGATCGAGTACGGAGCCAACGATTTTATTAACAAACCGATCGATACGGCGGAATTAACGGCGCGTGTCAAGAACATGCTTGCTCTTCGAAAAAGTCAAAAAGCATTGGCCAATCGCGCCGAATGGCTTGCGGAAGAGGTTCGGAAAGCCACCCGAGAAATCGTCGAGCGTGAACGCGAAGTTATTCTCAGATTGACGCGCGCGGCAGAATACCGCGATCCGGAGACCGGCATGCACATTGTTCGGATGGCCCAGTATTGCAAGCTGATTGCTAAGGCTATCGGGCTGTCGGAGGACGAGCAGGACCTTATTCTTGATGCGTCGCCGATGCATGACATAGGCAAGGTGGGTATAGCCGATTTTATTCTATTGAAAGGAGAACATCTCAGCACGGATGAATTTGAATCTATGAAGAAGCATACCTTTATGGGTTTTGAAATCCTGCAGGGAAGTAAATCCAAACTTCTTCAAATGGCGGAGCGGATCGCATTGTATCATCATGAAAAATTTGACGGCACCGGGTACCCTTACGGTATACGCGATTACGATATTCCACTGGCCGCCCGCATTTGCGCCTTGAGCGATGTTTTTGACGCGCTGATGTCGCGACGGCCGTATAAAGAGCCATGGACTCTGGACGACACCATGAACGAAATCAATAAACGCATCGGGACTCATTTTGATCCCGATCTGGTAAAGGCATTTAAGGCGGTCTTGCCTGATATTCTGGAAGTGCAAAAACGATTTACGTATGAATAGCAGAATAGTGTTGCTTCAATTTCCCATAACCAGTATCTTGAAAAAGTTGTATTGGTGCCGAGCCAGGGTATGTTGATGATTACAATAACCGATTCCAGCGATCAGAAAATAAAATTTTTCGAATCTCCAAAGCGTGTTATATCGCTCATTCCCAGCATTACCGAAACATTATTTGACCTGGGTGTAGGCGATGCCGTCGCGGGCATTTCCAAATACTGCATTCATCCGGCAGAGGCAGTCAAGGGAAAGCGGAACGTGGGAGGTCAAAAAAATCCAGATTTTGACGAGATTGCAGAAATTGATCCGGATTTGATCATTTTGAACAGGGAAGAAAACAAACCGGAGCATATTGATTATCTGAGTCGGCGATATAAAACATGGATTACTTA
Source organism: bacterium (assembly GCA_016787925.1). Lineage (GTDB taxonomy): Bacteria > CLD3 > CLD3 > SB21 > SB21 > SB21. The sequence continues at coordinate 16,968 of JAEUSK010000026.1, forward strand.
CCCCAAGAGTGTCAGCGATGCCGAACAATTATTACTGGAACTCGGACATGTTTTTGGAGCAGAATCCAAAGCGTCTGAATTTGCTGAACAAATAAGAAATTCCGTAAAACAATTGCGCTCAAATCGCATGACGAAACTGAGAACTCTTTATTTAATCTGGCGAAATCCTTGGATGTCCATCAATCATGATACATTTATTCATCAAGTTATGGACATACATCAATTGGAAAATGTGTATCGGGACCATGCGCAACGGTATTTTAATGTTACAGCGGAAGACATTGAGGCGGCAAATCCCGACGTGATCATTCTCCCGGATGAACCGTATCATTTTCTGGAAAAACATAAGCACGAGTTCTCACACTTAGCTGTTTCTGCCGTTAAGAATGAACGCATATTTTTGGCCGACGGCACGTATTTTTGCTGGTACGGCTCGCGCACGGCAAAGGCCTCGCGATATATTCAGGAACACATTCTATCCCATTTATTTTCATAATTCCACATGCGCAAATTGAGATACATCAAATTCTTGATTACGTTTTGTTTTGTAGTGTGCGCAAAGAATGCGGATGCTCAGTATCACCAGAATTTTTTTGGTACGAATAAGGTGCATTATACCGACTTTAAATGGAAAATTCTGGAAACAAAACATTTTGAAATATATTATTATCCGGAGATGCAAGAACTCGCGGAACGCGCCGCAGGGATTGCAGAGGAACAATATCTTGAACTTGAGTCGCGTTTGAACCATGCATTGATCAAAAAAGTTCCGATGATTATTTTCAGTTCGCATCTCTATTTTCAGCAAACGAATACGACGCCGTATGAATTGCCGGAAGGCGTCGGCGGTTTTTTTGAATTCTTCAAAGGGCGGGTAGTATTGCCGAGCGATGGGTCAACAACGAATTTCAGGCGGGTGATCAGGCATGAACTGGTTCACGTCATGATGACATCAAAAGTTAATCGCATATTAAGCCACCACAGGAAATTCAATCATCCCGGACTGCCATTGTGGTTTACCGAAGGGCTTGCCGAATTCTGGTCGGGGGAGCCGGATTTTCAGGCTGAAATGGTCATGCGGGACGCGACGATTAATAATACGGTAGTTCCTCTCCAATATTTTTATCGTGTGGAGGGAACTTATTACATGTACAAGCTGGGTGAAAATCTTCTGCACTTTGTTAAGGAAAGATACGGAGATGAAAAAATTCTGCTGTTGATGGAGAACTGCTGGAAGTATGACCAATTTGAAAAAACCGTGGAATTAACACTGGGGAAAAAATACGAAGAGTTAAACCGGGAATGGATTTATTGGCTTAGAAAAAAATATTATCCGACTGTTGCCAACAACGACGCTCCCAGCGCAATTTCTACCGTGAATACCCGCGAAGGCTTCAATTCAAAACCGGCTTATCTTTTGAAAGACGGACATGAGTATCTGTTTTATCTTGCCAATAGAAATGGATACACTAATATTTATCGCCAAGAGCTGAAAACCAACAAGTCCGAAATTATCATCCAAGGGGAACGAAGCTCCGCTTTTGAAGCGTTTCATTTTTTTAAAAGCAAGATTGATGTGAACAAGAAAGGCGAACTTGCTTTTGTATCTAAGAGCGGAGAAAGTGATGTTTTGTACATTTATGACAACGATACGAAGAAAATCACGCACAAATACATGTACAAAAATCTGATCGGCCTGGCGTCGCCAAGTTGGTCCCCAGACGGAAAATCCATTGTTTTTTCTGGCCTGAGCGTATCCGGCAACGATGACCTGTATATTATTCGGGTTACCGGTGATGAAAATGACGGAATGATCGAACAGCTAAATAACGACTTTTACGATGACCGGAATCCGGCGTGGAGCCCGGACGGAAAATACATTGTGTACAGTTCGGACCGCACGCACTATGGCGAGGCGGGCGCGTACAATTTATTTTTGTATGACCTTGCAAAAAGGCAAACGTACTATTTAACCTCCGGTAATTATATCGATGATTCGCCTTCCTGGTCACCGGCGGGCGATATGATCGCATTTACATCCAACAGACGCGGAACGCCGACTAACGTATGGATATTGCCCTTTAGAGTTGGCGAATCGGATTTTGTTTCGGACTTGAAAAAGTCTCCGGAAACGTTAGAGGACAAATATTCCCCGCGGCCGTTAACGGCCATTACATCCGCTGTGTTCGATCCGGTATGGACGAACTCCGGCGACTTAATCTTCAGCGCATTTGAAGAGTTTAGTTTTAAAATTCGAACACTGCGGGATGCTTACACAAAGGCCA
>JAEUSK010000120.1 GCA_016787925.1 bacterium
ATTTCATGGCGTTTCTAAAGAAAAATTTCCATTATATCTCAAAGAAATGGAATTTCGTTATAACCATCGTAAAGAAAATTTGTTCGATCTCTTCCTTCAAAGTATATGTAATCTTGTGCAAAATCGTTTATAATTACCAAATTTTTTCAAAGATATTTTTTGAGGTATTGTCCGGTATAAGATTGTTTAACTTTTATGATTTCCTCAGGAGTTCCGATTCCTACCACATTCCCGCCTTTGTCTCCGCCTTCCGGACCCAAATCGATGACATAATCGGCGCACTTGACCACGTCCAGATTGTGTTCGATTACTACGATAGAATTTCCAGACTCGATCAACCGGTTAAAACTGGTAAGTAGTTTGTTTATATCCTCGAAATGCAAGCCCGTTGTAGGTTCGTCCATAATATACAGAACATGGTCGCCTTTTTTTTCTGCCAAATGAGCGGCTAATTTAACACGTTGCGCTTCGCCGCCGGATAAGGTCGTACCCGACTGTCCGAGTTTCAAGTAGCCCAGTCCCACGTCATCCAAAACCTGCAGCTTCTTAATTATTCGAGGATGGGCCTTAAAAAAAGTAAGACCTTCTGTCACAGACATTTCCAATACGTCGTGTATATTTTTGTCGTGGTAGTGAATTTCGAGCACTTCCTTTTTGTAACGTTTGCCTTTGCATTCTTCACACTCCAGATACACGTCGGCAAGAAACTGCATTTCCACTAAAATCTGGCCGGCACCTTCACACACTTCACAACGTCCGCCGGGAACATTAAACGAAAAAGTTCCTGACTGATACCCCCTTATTTTCGAAGCCGGAAGACCTGCAAATACATCCCGGATCATGTCGAATAATTTAATATACGTTGCAGGATTGCTCCTAGGGGTTCGGCCAATGGGTTGCTGGTCGACCATTTCAACGGCATCTATATTTTTTATTCCGTTCAGACTGTCGTGCGCTCCGACTTTCAATGACCATAAACCCAATTGACGCATGAGGCCTGCATACAGCACATTGTGAACCAGCGTACTTTTGCCGGAACCGCTGACGCCGGTGATACATACAAACATGCCGAGCGGAATAGTAACATCAATATTCTTCAGATTATTTTCACGCGCGCCCTTGACCTCGATGTATTTGTTGTTTCCTTTGCGCCGTTTTACCGGTACGGAAATATGTTTTGTTCCGGCAAGATATTGCCCGGTCAATGATTTCTTGTCTCGCAGGATCGATGCATGGTCGCCCTGAAAAATGACTTCTCCTCCGAAAAGTCCGGCAAAAGGACCCATATCAACAATCTCATCACAGCGCTCCATGATTTCTTTATCATGTTCCACCACAATCACCGTATTCCCTATGCTTTGCAGATTTCTCAAAATGGAGATGAGTTTGTGATTGTCTCTTGAATGCAGACCGATGCTCGGTTCGTCTAAAATATAAAGCGACCCGACAAGCGAAGATCCCAGAGATGTCGCAAGATTTATACGTTGCGCTTCGCCGCCGGAAAGCGTTCCTGCCAGACGGCTGCACGTTAAATATTCCAAGCCCACATTTCGTAAGTAATTGAGCCGCTTGATAATTTCCTCAAGCGCGCGCCGGCTAATTTCAAAATCAAAATTGGACAGCTTTAGGTTAGCAAAAAACTGGTGCGCATCATTGATCGTCATATTGTGAACATCGTGAATTGTTTTCTCTTCAATGGTAACACAATTCGCTTCCGGCCTGAGCCTTGATCCGCCGCAGTCAGAGCAGGTTACGTATCCGCGGTATTTACTCAGAAGAACGCGAACATGCATTTTGTAAGTCTTGGTATCGAGCCAAGTAAAATACTCACGTATCCCGTCGAAACCATCTCCACCCTCCAGCACTTTTTGATATTGTTCTTTGGTCAGTTGAATAACCGGAACATCCAAAGGAATATTATTTTTCCTGGCGTTCTTCTCAAGACGCGACTGAAAATCGGAATAGCCATCCGTCGTCCATGG
>JAEUSK010000043.1 GCA_016787925.1 bacterium
AGCGTAACGCCAAAACAATTTGATCTGTCGGTACTGGCTGGTGATATTAATTTTTCACCGTCGTATCCTTACCAGAATCAGATATTTTCAGTCACCGCAAAAATATCAAATGAGGGGCAAATACACAGCGGAAGCTTTACCGCGAATGTATATCGTTATGTTGGAAATGACTCATTGTTGCTCTCATCAGTTAACTCGACCGGATTAGATTCCGGCCATTTTATCATAATCACGACGTTCGATACGGCCATCACGCAAACCCAGCAAATCTTCGTCCGTATTTCATACCCACCGGATGAAAAACCACAAAATAATTTTGCCTTCAAGCAACTTGTATTTGGAACAAAGCGATTTTCAGTTGTCGTAAATGAAATTAATTATCTCCCGTCTCCGATGTCTACAGAATGGCTGGAACTATATAATCGCAGTCAGGATTCGGTTAACTTGAAAAAATGGAAATGGAGTGACGAAGCGAATTTCTATTCTCCCAAGACTATCACGTACTCTGATTATTGGCTCAAGCCTGGAGAGTATATGGTTATAGCAAAGGATTCATCTTTGTTTAATAATTTCAATGTAAATGTTTCCGGCAAGAACTTTTATATGAACTCCAATTTCTCATCGTTGAATAATTCCGGCGATTTGATCGTTCTAATTGACAGCCTCGGAATTACAGTTGACAGCTTGTTTTACGAGGCGTCATGGGGAGGCGGCTTGGATATTTCGATGGAACGGGTTTTCGCAGACTCTGCTTCAACGAATCCATTGAACTGGGCTTCTTCAGAAGCGCTTCGCATGGCTACGCCGGGCTCGTTGAACAGCCAAACTCCGGTCCCCTTCGATATTGCGATTCAAAAAAATGATATAGTGTTTACGCCGCCTCACCCGGCCATAAACCAGCCTGTCGCAATCACTATCATTGTTCGAAATAAAGGACTGCAGAATATCAGCTCAAGTGTTGGTATAAAAGTATTTTATGACGCCGACGCCAGCCAAACGGGTGAACAATCTGAATTAATTGATTCGACAGCTATCAACAACCTCGACGTTGGCGATTCACATACGGTAGTTGTAAACTGGATTATCCCGCCGGTTCTTTCAAAGCGAAATTCCATCTTCGCTGAATCACGTTATATAATCGTCCAGCTTGAATACGACGGGGATCAACGAATTGAAAACAATATTTCAATCCAGGAGATCAAGACCGGGATCCGCAGCCAATCGGTTCTGATCAACGAAATAGTATATGAACCGGACACTTCGCAGGTTGAATTTATTGAAATCTACAATATGAGCAATGCCGGATTAAATCTGCAGAATTGGCTAATTGCAGACGCATCTTCGTCTAAAGTAATCACCGAATTTCCTCACTATGTTCCCTCCCTGCAATTTAGAGTATTGACAGGCGACAGCGTTTTCTTTTCCAAATATCCAAATGTTCCTGACAGCCTTGTGATCATTGTTCCTGCTCTGCCAAGTCTAAATAACACGGATGACAAAGTTATACTCAAAGACGATGTAGGAAATGTGGTTGACAGCCTGCATTATTACAATACCTGGGGCGGCCGCAACGGCAAGAGTTTGGAGCGGCGCAGTTATTCCTTAAATACAAATGATCCGGCAAACTGGGTTTCATGCCTATCCGCAAACAGAGCGACACCGGGTTTTATCAACAGTATTCTGCAGGCGCATGCTTATTCACGAAATACGCTTCGAATAAATGAAATCATGTACAGTCCGTTTTCAGGCGAACCTGAATATGTTGAAATTTATAATCCGGCCGACTCAGGGATCAATTTACTGAACTGGAGCTTGCAGGTTGGTGATGACAAGACTATTATATTAACGGACCCTTTTATTCTAGCTTCAAAAGATTATGTTGTACTTGCGCAGAGTACTTCATTTTCGAATCGATTTGATATTCCATCATCTAAAATTTTGTTAACAGAAAGCGGTTTACCAACACTTTCAAATTCCGGCAATACGATATTACTGCAGGATCTGGTGGGGAATACAATCGATAGTGTGAACTATTCACCCGCTTGGGGCGGCGGTGAAGGTATTTCGATCGAGCGAATACGTTCGGATGGCGACGCCAACGAATCCGGCAACTGGGGGTCTTGTGTATTCATTGAGGGAGGTACCCCCGGAGCGGTCAACAGCAATATTGCAGGCAACTTGCGGAAAAAGATAAAAATCAGCGCGTCGCCTAACCCCTTCCTGGTTGATCAGGGAGAGCAAACAAAAATAACAATTGAAATTCCGGTCACACAAGCGCGCATGACGGTCAAGATCTACGATAACCGTGGACGCTTGATCATTACGTTACTTAATAATTCATTATCAGGAAGCCACCGGGAGATTGAATGGGATGGAAAAGACAAAGGCCGTAGTATGGCGAGGATGGGAATATATATTATTTATGTTGAAGTAATTGACGAACTTTCCGGCTTCAATAAGAGCGCAAAGCAAACCGTAGTTTTAGGAAGGAAACTTTAGTTCAAATGAATATCAATATTTTAACGAACTCAGGCTTTTTCTTAGGTTTTTCTCGATACCGCCGCACACGAGATCACATAACTTGAAAATAGACTCATCTGCAATGCTGTAGAAACTATTTAGTCCTTCTTTTCTGCGTTTCAGTATCCCCGCATCAAACATAATACCGAGATGTTTTGAAACATTGGCCTGATTCGCTCCTGTCACTTCGACAATCTGCTGCACATTCATTTCATGATCATGGAGGCTGTGCAGAATTTTGAGGCGCATGGGCTCCGATAAGATCTTAAACCTCCCAGCCATGAGATCCAATGTCTCTTCCGTCATATTTTTCATTACCTATTCCTTCAGATTAATCTTACATAAATAAAATAGATATAAATTATCTGAATATCAAAAATATTTCTTTGAGAAATAAATAAATTCATAGTCGGGAATTTTTTCCTTGCATTAGAGTTACTTATCTACTATATTGCTATATGCTCATTTAGTTTATATAATAAAGAAGGACATTATGAAATACAGTTTCATTATTATGATAGTTTATTTGGCTGTTTCAGCTGGTGTATTTGCAGCCCCCTTTGAAGGAGGAGAATTGAGCCTCTCGGATGCCCTTAAGAAGGCCGATGAACAAAATTTTGACCTTCGTCTGATGGATACTGAGGTTGAAATTTCCAGAGCCGATCTAAACAAGACCTACTCACTCTTTCTGCCGCAGATTACGCTGTCCGAAACGTATGTGGCGACAAACGATCCGTTAAATGTGTTCGGTATTAAACTCAAACAGGAAGTGGTTTCTGCCAACGATTTCAATCCTCTGTTGTTAAATGATCCCGAGACTATTAAGAATTTTACGACCAAAATTGAAGTTCAACAACCCTTGATCAACCTTGACGGCCTTTTGGGGCGGGGCGCTGCTTTGGCAGGACTCAAAGCAAATCAGGAGAAAAGAAAAAGAACGATCGAATATATTCATTTTCAGGTAAAGAAAAGCTATTTCGAACTCGTGTTGGCTCAGGCCAGCCTAAAAGTAATTGACCAATCTCTCGGGGCGGTTAAGTCATACCGTGATCAGGCTAAGGACTATTACGATCAGGGCCTTATTCATCGGTCGGATTTGCTGATGGCTGAAGTTCAGCTCCTGGATGTTGAAAGTAAGAAAATCGAAGCCGCTAATCAGTTAAAAGATGCTACAGAGCGTTTGTTGTTTCTGATGGGAATACGCGAACCGATGGACATCACGCCATCAGATACATTGAACATTCCATCAAACGAAACAGCAAAACTAAATATTTCAACCGCCACTGAAAATCGATCCGATATAAGAGCCATGCGATATGGTATTACCGCGATGGAAAAAATGCATTCTATGAATCTCTTCAAGCTGGCGCCCACGATCAATGCATTTGGAAGCTACGAAATGAACGAAAACAAATTATTTGGCAGCAAAGGAAAAAACTGGATAGCCGGCGTCATGTTAAAATGGGAAATATTCAAGGGATGGGATAACTTGGGTGCAATACAAAAAAGTTCCGCTCAATTACGAAATGCAAAAATTAACTATGACAAGACGCTGCAAAATAACCGG
>JAEUSK010000126.1 GCA_016787925.1 bacterium
CGTAACGCTCAAAGTTGGCGTCGAAAAAAATCTGAAAGAGTTAAAAGCCGACATACCGGATAATACGCCGAAACCATGGGATGGCGGAGATGAACTTAAGTTCATCGGCGGCCGTTCCACTCGAACTGAAGGCAGCGACAAAATCACGGGCCGGGCCAAGTACACTTTCGACATTCAATTGCCCGGTATGCTCCATGGATATTTCTTGCGGTCTCATTTCCCGGCGGGCGTGATCAGAAAGATCGATATATCCAAAGCGGAAAATTATCCGGGCGTTAAATCGGTGATACTCGTTCAGGATAAACTGCCGATGATTATCCGCTTTGCCGGACAGGAGATCTGCGCCATCGCTGCGGAGACAGCGCATCAGGCTCGCGAAGCGGCAAAACTGATTTCCATCGAATACGATACGCGTAAATTTGTTTTAACCGCAGAGAACGCCAAGTCGCCCAAATCGCCGATCGTGTTTGACGCCAGCGTCGAATCCACAAGATCCGAAGGCGATGCGCCGGAGGACGGCGGAAGCGTTTCCCAAAAAGGAAATATTCGCGGCCCTAAAGTAAGCGGAAATTTATCAGCCGTCGAAAACGCACTAAGACAATCCGACGCCGTGATCGAGGCAACCTACCGTACGCAAGTTCAGACACATTCCGCTATGGAGACGCACGGCGTTGTCGCGCAATGGGAAGGCGATCAACTTACTGTGTGGGCTTCCACACAAGGCGTATTCAGTGTGAAGAGCGAATTGGCCGGCGTGTTCCAAATTCCGCATACCAATGTACGCGTTTTGACGGAACATATGGGCGGCGGATTCGGCGCTAAGTTCGGCGCGGGCATTTACGGAATCATGGCGGCAAAGTTAGCGAGAAAAACCAAAGCGCCCGTTCGTCTCATGCTTGACCGCAAGTCCGAGCACCTTGCCGTTGGAAACAGACCGGATTCGATGCAGACGGTCAAACTCGGCGCATCGAAGGACGGAACGCTCAAGGCCATTAAACTTGTATCCTACGGAACGGCCGGCGTCGGTACGGGCGCCGGTACATCCGGGCCTGCAAAGAATATTTATTACAAAACGGAAAACATTTACACGGAAGAGTCCGATATTTTTACCAATGCAGGACCCGGCGCGGCATTTCGCGCGCCAGGACATCCGCAAGGCGCTTTTGCGATAGAACAGGCGATCGACGAATTGGCCTACAAACTTAATATCGATCCGTTGGAATTCAGGAAAAAAAATACGCTATACGATGAAGTTCGCCAGGTTGAATATGAGATCGGCGTGAAAAAATTCGGTTGGGCTAATCGCAATTCCAAACCCGGCGCGGATTCCGGGCCGATCAAGCGCGGGGTGGGTATGGCGAATTCCGTGTGGTATTATATTTACGGAACAGGATTTCAAGCGGCTATTCAAGTCACAAGCGACGGCGCGGTGGAACTGACCAACGGTGTGCAGGATATTGGCGGAGGAATTAAAACCGTGATCGCCATGGTGGCTGCGGAAGAACTTGGATTAAAACCAACCGATATTTTGGTCAAGATAGGCGATTCGAATTACGGGCTTGGCCCGGCAAGCGGCGGCAGTCAGACGACGGCGGGTATTACTCCGGCGGTACGTAATGCCGCTTATTTAGCAAAAATGAAAATGCTTGATATCGCCGCTCCGCTGCTGGGAACCACGGCAGATCAACTCGCGTTAGCTGACGGCAGGATATTCATCCAATCCGATGCCGCAAAGAGCCTGACGTGGAAACAAGTGGCATCAAAAATCGTCGGCGAAAAATTTACGGTGACGGGCGAGCGATTTAAAGACCACCTTCAGGCGGGGCCGTTCATCGCCGGTGTTCAGTTTGCCGACGTCGAAGTCGACACGGAAACCGGCGTGATCAGAGTAAAACGTATCGTGGCGGTCCACGACTGCGGGCGTCCGATGAATCGTCTCACGTTAGAAAGTCAGATCAATGGCGGAATTATTCAAGGCGTGAGTTATGCCTTATTTGAAAACCGGTTGCTCGACGCTAACACGGGCATTATGGTTAATCCAAACCTTGAGCAGTACAAGATAGCCGGTTCCATGGATATTCCGGAAATTGAATCTGTGGTGATCGATGTTAATCGCGGGCAGTCCAGCACCGGCGCGATGGGTATCGGTGAACCGGCAACCATTCCAACGGCCGCCGCTATTGCCAATGCGGTCTTTCATGCAACAGGAGTACGTGTGCGTGAACTTCCTATGACGCCGGCTGTGGTTCTTAAAGCGATAAAAGGAGCATGATCGTGATTGAAAAAGTAAATATCAGCGAGAAACTTTCGCTGTTCCACGATCATTGGAGTCCGAAAATCGTTGGCGAGATCAATGATGCTCATGTGAAATTAACGAAGCTCAAGGGAGAGTTTATCTGGCACCATCATGATAACGAAGATGAAATGTTTCTCGTGATCAAAGGGAAATTACTAATGAAACTAAAAGACCGTGATTTGGCGATAAACGAAGGCGAATTTGTGATTATTCCGAAAGGCGTGGATCATCTGCCTATCGCTGAAGAAGAAGTGCACCTGCTTCTGCTTGAACCCAAGACCACATTGAATACGGGTAATGTAGAGTCAGAACGAACACATCGTCAACTTGAAAACATTTAGGAGAATTCTATGAATACATTCGAATACGCCGTTCCAAAAAAAGTCGACGAGGTGTTCACATTCCTTAAAGAACCCGGTTCCCAAATTAAAGCCGGAGGTATCGATCTCCTGGATCTCATGAAGGAAGGGCTCACGCAGCCGCAACGTCTTGTACATATTCGTTCGTTAGAGGAACTGCATTATATCAAACAGGACGGACGCCGCGGGATCATCATCGGGCCGACCGTCACACTCGACGAACTTTCAAGCAGCGATAAATTGCAGGATGCTTATAAAGCGTTGTCCCAAGCGGCTCTTGCTGCGGCAACTCCGCAGATCAGAAACGTTGCCACGCTCGGCGGTAATTTATGCCAGCGGCCGCGCTGCTGGTATTTCCGAAGCGCCGATTTTGATTGCTCACGAAAAAACGGCAAAACCTGTTATGCATTCGACGGGGAAAATCAGTATCACGCGATCTTCGGCAATGATGAAGGATGCGTGATCGTTCATCCCTCTGCAACGGCCGCCGCACTCATGGCCCTCGATGCTAAACTGAAAATAGCTTCAGAAAAAGCGGAACGTGAAATTCCGATATCCGAATTTTTTGTTATGCCATCGGCAAATATGGCAAGCGAGCATATTTTGAAACAAGGCGAATTGATCACTGAGGTCATTATTCCTCCTCTGACTCCGGGCTGGACAAGTTATTACTATAAACAAAAAGAGAAGCAGAGTTTTGACTGGCCGATCGCGGAAGTTGCCGTCGTCATGCATTTACATGAAGGCAAATGTACCGATTCGCGTATCGTTTTGGGCGCTGCTGCCCCCATCCCGTGGCGCATCCAGAAAGCTGAGGCTTTGTTGAAGGGAAATATGGTCACGAAGGAGCTCGCGCAGCGGGCAGCCGATGCGGCAATGAAAGACGCCAGTCCGCTTTCGAAGAACGAATATAAAATTCAGGTCTTTAAAACCGTCATCGCCCGCACGATCTGCTGGGCGGCGGGAATTGATCCGCTGAAGTAAACGTCTCAGTTCGTTTTTCTTTTTTGCTGTATAGTTACCAATACACAGAGGCTAATATGGAAAATACAAACCAAACTCAATGCCGTCACTTGCGAACCAAAACCGCCTATATTCCTGAAGCGGATCAACCGGATGCGTGGCGAAGCGGCGAATCCTCCACCGCGCAGTACTGGTGCCTCTGCACCATGACTACCGCCGGGCCGGACAATCAATTCGCAGCGCCGGAGTCATGCGGCCATGCACGAAGCTGTTTTGTATCAGCTGAACTTCCGATGTGAACACTGATCTTTTACATATTTTTTTGTTGAGAATCTTGAATCGGTATCTTATCTTGTAGACATCATATCATCTACCGTCACCAATGACGGTCTGTTCTTTTGAGCAATTTAATCCGATGCAATCCCCAGTTATCAAAAATATCTTAATTTCTAACCCTTAACCTAACGGAGGAACTTATGCGAATTCCCTTTCAAGTAGTTCGCGAATGGATATGGTTGACCTTAGCCGCATCCGTTCTGTTGCTGAGTAGTGGAAATAGAATACTCGCTCAAGGTGTCACGACCGGAAGCGTCAGCGGATCCGTCACGGACGACAAAAATAATCCACTTTACGGCGCTAACGTGACGGCCGTGCATGAGGCCAGCGGAACTTATTACGGAGCTGTAACGACGGCCAGCGGCGCCTTTACTATCCTGAATATGCGAATCGGCGGGCCTTATACCGTCAAAGTTTCATTTATGGGTTTTAAGCCGCGTGAAGAAAAAGATATACATATCAGCCTCGGCCAGACAGTTAAACTCTCCTTCCGTCTCACCGAAGAAGCCATAGCGGGAGAAGAAATTATTATTGTTGCTGAAAAAGATGAAGTCATGAATCGTGACAGAACCGGAGCGGCGACCCACATCAGCACGGCCGATCTGGCCCAAATGCCGTCGATTAAACGTTCGACTACTGATCTGACGCGGCTCGACCCGCGCAGCGACGGCAGTTTCAGTTTCGGCGGCCGTAACTGGCTCTTCAATAATTATTCTCTGGACGGATCATACTTTAACAATTCGTTCGGTCTGGACAATCCGGCGCCGGGCGGACAAACGAATGCCGAGCCGGTTTCATTCGACGCCATCGAGGAAGTTCAGGTTTCCATAGCGCCTTTCGATGTTCGGGAAGGCGGTTTTACGGGCGCCAATATTAACTCGGTGACTAAGAGCGGTTCGAATACTTTTACCGGTTCGCTTTACAGCTATTATCGCGACAAAAATTTTATCGGTAATGAGATCAAGAACAAACAGGCCACTGCCAATCCTGACTTGTCATTTACCCAATCGGGATTCACTTTGGGCGGCCCTGTGATCAAAGATAAATTATTTTTCTTTTTAAATGCAGAGATTGAACGTCGTACGGATCCGGGGTCAAATTTCACCGCCAGCCGTAATGGCTCCAGCGGATTCGGTATTTCACGCGTAGACGCAGCAATAATGGATCAAATCCGGCAAAGAATGAAAGATGAATACGGTTATGATACGGGCGAATATGAGAAGTTTGACCACAAAACGGGAAATGAAAAACTCTTATTTAAATTAGACTGGAACGCAACTGAGAACCACAAACTGAGTTTTCGTTACAACAGACTCAGAGCCAGCCAGGATAAACCGCCTCATCCGTTTGTGTTGTCACCCGGAGGACGAGGACCAAACGAAAGCAGTCTGCCATTTCAAAACTCCGGTTATGAGATGAATAACGGGCTGAACTCTTTCGCCTTAGAGGCCAACAGCCATTTCTCCAAATACACCAACCGATTTTTTGCGAGCTACAGCCGGTTTCGTGACTTCCGTGATCCTTTCAGCAAACCATTTCCAACGATTGATATTGCTGAAAACGGTGTGACTTATACGACCGTCGGCCATGAGCCATTTTCCATTCACAATATTCTTGATCAAGATGTCTGGCAGGTCACCAATAACTTCAGTTATTTTACCGGCAAACACGTAATGACTGCAGGAGTCAATTTTGAATATTTTGGATTCTTCAATTCCTTCAATATCTTCAGGCACGGTGTCTTTTTCTTGCCGTATGGATGGTTTCCCGGTACCGCAAGATTTAGTTCTGTTGCAGATTTCCTGGCGGCAACTGATCCCGGCAATCCCAGCCAGGCGGATTTCAATTCCTTCGTAGCAGGCGACGTACCCTTTAAAGGCGAAGATATCAACGTGGGGCAACTTGCTTTCTACGTCCAGGACGAGTATAGCCTTACCGACAAATTGAAATTAACTGCCGGCCTTCGGGCGGACATCCCTATGTACTTTACGGAACCAAAGGCAAATCCATTCTCGACGGACTCGATCATAGCGTGGGACGAAAATGATAAAGTTGAAAAAATTGACCAAGCTAAATTGCCCAGCGGATCGCCTCTGTTCTCACCGCGCATTGGATTTAACTATGATATGAAAGGTGACCGTTCAACTCAATTCCGCGGCGGCACAGGTATTTTCACGGGGCGGCTTCCTTTCGTTTGGATTGGAAATGTAATTTCAAACCCCGGCGCTAACCCGAATCTTCCTGCACAGGGTGCTGCAGTAGCCGGAAAGAGTTCCAAAGATGACATTCCGACCCAATCTTTTGATCTTAATGCTATGGTCAAGGATTTCAAGTGGCCTCAAGTCTGGACTACAAATATAGCCATCGACCACAAATTACCTTGGGACCTTTTAGGTACGTTGGAATTCATCTATAGCAAAGACATCAATGCTGTTTATATGAGAAATGCCGACATCGCTGCACCGGTCAGGAATCTCGCCGACGGCAGACCATATTACGGTTCACAAACAGGATCTAACGAGCTTAATCCTGACGGTGGCGCCGGAATTTATGTCATTGACAACTCGAGCAAGGGCTACAACTATAACATCACGGCACAACTAAAGAAAACGTTTCCATTCGGCCTCAGTTCGGGTCTTGCCTACACTTTCATGGAATCAAAAAGCCTTATGAAGTCCACAGAAATAGCGAGCGTGTTGTGGGCTGAGAACCCCGTTCAAGGCGATCCCAATAAACCGGGTCTCAGCAATTCCGAGTTTGGACAAAGACACCGCATCGTGGGCTACGGAGCGTATCAATACAAGTGGAATAGTATGACGTCGACCAGCGTCGGCCTCTTCTTTGAAGTTGCTGAAGGTAATACATTCCTGGGAGCAGGCGGAAACCGATACTCTTTCGTCTACGCGGGTGATGTCAATGGCGACGGTTCGGCCACAAACGACCTGATATATATTCCTAATGATGCGTCTGAAATCAATCTTGTCGACATTCCGGGCGGGATGACTGCTGCGCAGCAGTGGGAGGCTTTCGACGCTTTTATTGAGCAGGATGATTATTTGAGTAAGAACCGCGGGAAAATTGCGAAACGATTTGGCGCAGTCAACCCATGGTACAGCAACATCGACCTCAAATTAATGCAGGAGTTCAGATTCAAATCCCAAACGCGGACTCATACCATGCAGGTCAGTTTTGATATCTTAAATTTGGGTAATTTCATCAACTCGAACTGGGGCGTGCGAAAAGTTGCCAGTTCATCAGCAACCAATCCTTTGAGAATCGATCCTGTTGGAGGATGGAACGGTACTGGTGAGCCGCCGTTGCAGTTTGTGGGTCCGAGCAAAACATTTGTGAACGACCCGAGTATTCTCTCGCGGTGGCGAGTCCAGTTAGGCGTACGGTATATGTTTTAACTGGCCAACGTCCTAACTTCTTTTAATGTAAAGAGCCATGTCGTAGGACATGGCTCTTTTTTTTGTTAGTATCGTCTTCTATTTAAATTTTATTTCATCGCGCCCCATCGATAAGAGATATTTGCAACTACGGCCGTCATCGCCGGATTAAATTTTTTGCCTGTCGAATTAATAAACGGTCTTTGTTTCCAATTCGCACTGCCCAAGGATGTCAGAGCTTCCAACGAGGCATAGACTTTATCGGTTATTTTTTTATTTAATCCTACCCCGCCGCCGTAACTGAATCCATTATAATTCAATGTGCCGCTTTTTTTATTTTCAGCCGAGCCGCTCGCTAAGTTCAGCGCAAGGTATCCGTAAGGTTCAATCGATCCGCGCATGAATATGTATCTTGCCTGTACGCCTAAATTAAAGGCGGATAGATCAAACGTTACATTGTCACCGTCTACATTATATTTCGGTGTCGTTTCGCTAAAACCATAAATATGAAGACCAACGGCTAGATGCTCTTTGACGTGGTAAAGATAAGCAATATTTATGGCAAGTTCCGGCGACGATTTTGCGTCAGGAGACAAATTAAATATACTTTTCTCGTAGGACTTCGCCCATCCTAACCCGAAAAATACTTCATTCCGGTGTAAATCCTGCCCGCGAAGCGGGAGGGCCCAAGTAATTAAAGCAATAACAAATACTGCGATTTTCATAAAATCCTCTCTTTAAATTATAGATCGATTACACTATCATGTCCGCATATTCTAAATCAGAATTACCTGGCCAATTTCCGGCGTTTTTAATGTCCCGCTGATTGTGCCATCAGATTCCAAACTCTTCAACAGGCGAATCGGCTCCCCGCGCGGTTCGTCCGCAAGATCAAATGTTCCATAATGCATCGGTAGAAATGTTTTTCCATGAAGGTCGTGAAATCCGCGAACCGCTTCTTCCGGATTGGTATGATTAGTTTTCATCACATACTCCGGCTTGTACGCGCCTATGGGCATGAAGCAATAATCAATAGATGGGAACAACTCGGTGATAGCTGAAAAATGATCGGCATACGCCGTATCGCCGGCAAAATAAAAACACTTACCTTTATATTCAATCATAAAACTGCCCCACAAAATTTTATTACGATCCCAGGGAACACGCAAATACCAATGCTGTGCAGGCAGAAAATAAATCCGGAAGGCCTCATTAAGTAACGGAAATTCCTGGTACCATCCCGCTTCATAAACCTGAATATTTTTGTTCATCGAACGAATCAAATCTCCCATTTTCAAGGGTACTAGCGCCGTCATGTTCTTGGAAGGCAATTCGGAGATCGTTGTTGAATCAAGATGATCATAATGGCCGTGCGATATAAGCAAATAATCAACAAACAATTCGCTGATCGGAATGGGCAAAGGCGTAAATCTTTTTTGAAATGCGGGACTGGTCAGGCATGGATCCGTCAATAGCCACTTCCCTCCGAGACGAAATAAAAATGAAGCGTGTCCCAGCCAAATGACGCAGTCCTCTTTAATGGAGTTCAGATCGGATATTTTATGAATAGGAATCGAATACTTCTCATTATCCTTTTCTTCTTTTTGTGGATTGGGTGAGGTGAACCACTTCAAGATACTGCTGAAAGGCGCTCCGGATACGGACAAATTTGTATTAACAAACCGCCCGTCAATCATCGGGTTGCCTTTATAACCTTCCAGAATCGTCGGCAACGCCTCATTCCTTACAAAATAAACGGAAGTATCCGACGCTTTCATCGGTATTTCCGTTTTCCCCATTGTTACAATTGAAAAGCCTTCCAGCCCGATAAATTGCAGAAATTTTCTTCGCGTTGTGGACATAATTAATGTTTAAGTTTTCTTCGTTTTTCTTAACGTATTGAGAATCAAATAATTGGCCAGGGTAAGAATAAAAGCAACAAAACACAAAAATAGTCCCGCAAGCCCCGTAATCGAAAATCCACCTGTCCATAATCCTGCTCTCTTTGTAAAAAGAAAATATGATTCTGCGGCAAACACATAGTCCGCGATGGTGAAAACGACAAAAAAAACATAGGAAAAAATGAAATACCTGCCTTGGCCTGATTTCACCATGATCACATTCGATAATACGATTAATACTATAAAAAAAGCAGGTGCTGTATAAGTCAGGATGGAAGCGGTGTCACGGTAAATGAACTGAACCGTTTCTATGCTTTTGAAATTGTCAAGAATAAAAAATATGCGGTACAATAATCCGCTGAGGATCAAAGCAAAAACGACTGCCGATCCATAATATACTTTCTCAGCTTTTCCCATAAGCATCTTACTTAATCAATTTTAGTTTTTCCAGGCAGTTCTTAATACGATCATAACTGCGGTGAATATCGTTATCCAGTCCAACGGACATTCTTACCAAACCTTTACTCAACCCCATCTCCTGCTGTTCCTCCAATGGAATTTCAGACGAGGTGCTGCTACCGGGCGCGCTGAACAGCGTCTTGAAATAGCCCAGGCTTACCGCGAGATAACCGACTTTTTCTTCCTGCATCATCTGCATCAGTTTGTTTGCATTTTCCTCCGTCGCGGCATCGATCGCAAGCATACCGCCGAAGCCGTACGTCGCATTCATGATCTTCTTAAGCAATGCATGCTGAGGATGCGATTTGAGGCCGGGATAAAATATTTTTATGCCGAGCTTCTCAAGGTTTTCAGCCAGGTAGAGCGCATTGACGCCGTGCTTTTGAATTCGAATATGCAGGCTGTGCAGATTTTTCAGAATACTTGCCGCGCGGTAACTGTCCAAAACCGGGCCCATTAACATGCAGGTGCCGGAATTGATATCCGTCAGCTGATGAATGAATTCAGAACTTGAACAGATACAGCCGGCGACGCAATCGCTGGTGCCATTGATGAACTTGGTGAGGCTGTGGACGACGACATGCGCGCCAAGACGGATCGGAGAGATCGTCATCGGGCTGAAAGTATTGTCGACCACGAGTTTTAAACTATTCGCGTTGGCCAGTTTTGCGAGTTCAGGCAGATCGGCAACCTCGAGAAGCGGGTTGCTCATCGATTCCGTGTAAAGGATTTTCGTCTTTGCTGAAATAACTTTTTTGATTGCATTCATATCCTGCATATTTACAAAATGGACTTTAATGCCGAATCGCGGAAGCACATTTTTAAATAATGCATATGTGCCGCCGTACACCGTGCGGCTGGAAACGATTTCATCGCCGGACTGGCAGATTTGCAGAACCGTGCTGCTGATAGCCGCCATGCCCGATGCAGTCACCTGCGCCGCTTCGGAATCTTCAATGAATGACAAGGCGCGGGCAAGATCCTTATTGATCGGATTCCAATGTCTCGAATACAAGAAACATCCTTCGATTTCGTGATCAAATACTTCTTTCATTTTTTCCGGCGTCATGAATGTGAACGTCGAAGAGTCCGTGATGGACGGATTAACGTCGCCGAATTCGCCGAAGACAAGATAGTCTTGTAGTTTACTGCTGGGATCGAATATCATGGCTTTGCCCTCTCAAATTTTAATTAACTAATAAACCGTTGATCGTTTTTCAGTCTGTCAAATCTCTGTGACACCAATAAAACAGCACAAAGTCAATAATCATAAAAACGACTCAAAAAATTAGCAAGAATTCCTGCCTTATTCAAGCAAAGTTAAGGATGATTATTCTATTATTTCTTCTAAATACTTTTTGATTTTTTCATCCAAATTATCAACATTCCATACCACGCGCCTCAAAACATTTATTCCTTTTATTCAAATTGGAGAAGTAGTATGAGTGAGTCCACCAAAAATTCTTCGATGAATTCAGATCTGCATCATCCGTCTGCAGAAACCGTGGATGCGGCGCTCATCAAGGATTACGAGACGCTCTATCGACGCTCCATAACTGATCGTGAAGGATTTTGGGCGGAGGAGGCTTCTAAACTCGATTGGTTTCAGAAATGGGATAAAGTCCTGGACGATTCCAAAAAGCCTTTTTTCAAATGGTTCTCCGGCGGCAAGATCAATATTATTCAGAATGCCATTGACCGTCATTTGAAAACGTGGCGGCGAAATAAACTCGCCATTATCTGGGAAGGCGAACCGGGCGACGTAAAAACTTTTTCCTATCATGCGCTCAATCGGGAAGTATCCAAGTTTGCGAACGTACTGAAAAGTATGGGCGTGAAAAAAGGCGAGATCGTGACTATTTACATGCCGCAGATTCCGGAATTGATGTTCGCCATGCTGGCCTGCGCAAAAATCGGCGCTGCGCACAGTGTGGTGTACGGCGGATTCAGCGTCGAGGCGCTTGCTGCGCGGATTGAAGACGCTAAAAGCCGCGTAGTCGTTACTGCCGACGGCGGATGGCGGCGCGGCAAGATCAACGATTTAAAATCTATTGCCAATGATGCGATCAAGAGATCTCCCACCGTAGAAGTTTGTATCTGCGTCAGGCGTACCGGTCATGATGTGTATATGGAAAACGACCGCGACTTCTGGTATCATGATCTTATGGGCTTGCCTATTGCCAATCCGAATTGCCCGACGGAAGTCATGGATTCCGAAGATATGTTATTCATTCTCTACACCTCCGGCACCACGGGCAAACCGAAAGGTTTGCTTCATACGCATGGCGGCTATGCCGTGTATACATCTACGACGCATCGTTATGTTTTTGATATCAAGGATGAAGACCGGTGGTGGTGCGCCGCCGACCCGGGCTGGATCACCGGCCACAGCTACATGGTTTATTCCCCGCTGATCAACGGCGCAACGCTCATGATGTATGAAGGCGCGCCGAACCATCCTTATCCTAACCGGTGGTGGCAGATCGTAGAAAAATACGGCATTAATATTTTGTATACATCGCCAACCGCCATTCGCGGCCTGATGCGCTTTGGCGAGGCATGGCCGAAAAGGCACGACCTGAGCAGCTTGCGCCTGCTCGGTTCCGTCGGAGAGCCGATCAATCCGGAAGCCTGGCGCTGGTATCACCGCGTGATCGGACAGGAACGCTGTCCCATCATGGACACCTGGTGGCAGACGGAAACCGGCGGATTCATGGTAACGCCGCTGCCTATAACACCCCTTAAACCGGGGTCCGCAACCAAACCTTTTTTTGGGATTGAGATCGGCGTCGTGGATGAACACGGCAAAGAAGTTAAACGCGGCGAAGAAGGAAAACTCGTTATCAAGTCCCCGTGGCCCGGGATGGCGCGGACCATTTACGGCGATGCGGACCGTTACGTAGAAACGTATTGGAAGGAATATGAAAAACAAGGATGGTATAAGGCCGGGGATTCTGCGCGAATTGACGAGGACGGTTATCTCTGGGTAATAGGACGGATCGACGACGTGATTAAAGTCAGCGGTTACCGATTGGGCACTGCGGAAATTGAAAGCGCTCTCATCACGCACCCCGCTGTTTCCGAAGCTGCGGCGATAGGCCTTCCGCACGAAGTGAAAGGCAATGCGATCCACGCGTACGTCATTTTGCGATCAAAATTTACGCCCGGTAAAGAACTCGAGGAAGAACTTAAGGAACAAGTTGTAAAGGAGATCGGTCCGATCGCGCGGCCGGAGGCCATCACGTTTATGGACGTTCTGCCCAAAACGCGCAGCGGCAAAATCATGCGCCGAGTGCTCAAAGCCAGAGCGCAGGGTTTAAACGAAGGGGATATCTCAACTCTGGAAGAATAACCGCGCATGCAATAACGAGCAGGGGTGAACGATTTAATATCTCATGAGGAACATGGCGGATCAATACATAGAAGGGTGAAATAGATTCTGCAGCTGGTAAATCACAAATCGTTGATCCTTGGTCTGACATCGCATTTGTAATCCCGATAAGTGTTTCCGTGTTTTCATGTTTGATTTGTCATTTTGAATTTTTATTTATAATTTTCAGAGTTTATTTGATCTAATGAAAGGATATTATGAAAGCGAGCCTGTTTGTTATGTTGTCGGTAATGCTGTGGAGTATAAGTTGTGCGCCCCAGAGGGTAATCTTGTCCAAAGGGCCGTCTTCGGAAGAGTTTTTTAATTTTAAACAATTTGCCTTTGACCAGGAACTGAAGATCACCACCAAAGATGGAAATATGGTTAGCGTCAGTCATGTAGACATCACATTCGAAAACATTACCTGGTACGATAAGAAAACGAAGGAATCAATATCCATTCCTCTCAACACGATTACCCGCATCAGTGTGGTTAATCGCGGCGAAGGTTCATTCCGAGGATTAGCATTCGGAACAATCGGCGGATTCGGCACCGGTATCGGGCTCGCGCTTCAGGATGGCAGTACGCCTCTTGTTCCGCTGTCTGGATTCTGGGAATATATTTCCGGGCCTATTCTCGGTGCAGGCGCCGGGGCCGGTGTCGGAGCAGGTATTGGTTATCTAACCGGTGTTCGACGAACGTATGAGTTTATAGAGAAATAACAGAACCTGATTTAGCTATTTCTGATGCACAAGATGCACTTGTTTGCTATTTTGCACATCCCCGGAGTCAGCGAATGATCCTGCAAAACATTCCATTCGACGCGGTTGATTGGACCGCAGTTCCAGAAGACAGACATGACGGTGAAACGGGTTACGCTGACTGGAAAACCCGCCAGTTTGGCGATATCCGTGTGAGAGTCGTCACCTATTCACCCGGATATAAGGCGGATCACTGGTGTAAGAAAGGACACATCATATATTGTCTGGAAGGTGACATGATGACGGAACTCCACGACGGCCGGCAGATCGAATTAAGAAAAGGGATGTCCTACCAGGTTGAAGACGGAAATTATCCTCACCGATCGTATACCAAAAACGGCGCGAAACTTTTTATCGTGGATTGATCTGAGGCCTTCTCTGCTCATATAATACCATGCTTTCATCACAGACCAACCGAAGCTTTTAAGTGAAACACATTTTCTTTTGGAATCAGGCTGTCAAATATGTCTTCGTTGTGAGAGATAACCATAATACCGGTTCCGTTCTTTGATTTTACCCGAAGCCGCTCTATAATTTTTTTTCCACTCATAAAATCGAGACCGTTCAGTGGTTCGTCGAGAATCAAAACCTTAGTGTTGAGCATCATTCCGCGCAGCAGATTCAACCGCTGCTTTTGTCCGCCGCTGAGATGGCCAACTTTACGATACAAAAATTTTTTGTCAAGC
This sequence comes from bacterium, assembly GCA_016787925.1. GTDB lineage: Bacteria > CLD3 > CLD3 > SB21 > SB21 > SB21. The sequence continues at coordinate 14,521 of JAEUSK010000126.1, forward strand.
TCCTGGTCGAATACCGACATCAAATAATCCCATAATATACTATCGTCATTCATTCCGGGAATTGGAAGGCCGCGAAACACATCGGCAACCGTTGCCTGCTGATTGAGCGATTCATCTGCATGCTGAAAAACCATCGTCATTATTTTCGCCCACCATTGCTTCCTCCAAAATGAAACAGGTGTTTTTTCGTCTACGGCGATATTCTCTATTCGCATTTGAAACCGGCTGGCGCTCAACAGTCCCATAATGATCTTAGCGACCGTTGTTTTTCCAACGCCGCTGGGCGCCTTGAGATA
>JAEUSK010000136.1 GCA_016787925.1 bacterium
TCTCGGCGACAACTACCGCCGTCTAGGAAAATATGATACCTCGTTTGTACTCTTAACATCAACGATCGATACGGCGCTGCACCAACTGGGCGAAATGCATGCCTCCACCGCTATGGCCATCAATAAACTGGGATTGTGGTATCGTGATAATGGCGAATACGAAAAAGCGCTGGAATATTTCAATCGCGCATTATCCATCCGGCTTAAAGTGTTACCGCCAGATCACATGGACATCGGTTGGAGTTACAATAATATCGGTCTTGTGCAATACGATAACGGTAATTTCGATTCTGCTCTTCGCAGTTACCAAAAAGTAATTCCCATATTTATAAAAAACCTTGGTGAGAAAAGCGCCCCGCTAGCTCTATTGTATAACAATATTGCGGCCACACTCCAAGTTAAAGGTAACCAGGAAAAAGCATTGGAATATCATAACCTGGCCATAGAGATGCGCATTCGGCTTTTTGGCCATGACCATATCACGCTGGCGCAAAGTTATGAAAACATTGCCAACATATATATAAGAAAAGGAGATTATGATAAAGCTTTCAAATTCTTAAACCGCGCTTTGTCCATTCGCATTCGCAACCTTGGGGAATATCACCCGGATATCGCACAAAACTACTACAATTTGGGTTTTACTTATAAAGAATCTGGGCAATCCGATGAGGCTCTGAGGTCCTACAAAAAGGCGTTAATGATCTATGAAAAGAATTTTGGTCATCAACACCCTTTGGTTGCACGAGTATGTGATGAAATCGGCGGCCGACTACTCGCGCAGGATAAATATGACAGCGCTTTGTTTTATTTTAAACGAGCGCTTCTAATTTGGACCGAAGGACCTGGAGTCAAAGGTTTTCTGCGGGCTTATGTATTAAGTCATATCGGAACCACGTATTTGAAAAAAGGAAATTTCAATGACGCGCTGAGACTTTATGAACAAGCCCTGTCGGTAAACAAAGAATATTATGGCGAGAAACATCTTGAGGTATCTCAGTCCTATTCGGATATTACGGAGGCTTATATGAGCGTTCGCAATTATGAACAGGCGCTTCGATATAATAGCCGCGCCATTGATGCGTTGGTATTGAGCGATTCGAGAAATGTCGCCGAAATAAGAACGGTCAATGCAGTCAAACTGCTATTGGCATTGGATATGAAGGGCGATATTCTGAACGAAATCTATTACAAGAAAACGATGAGACAGGAAAATCTGCGTTGGTCGTTTTCTGCGTACGAATCTGCAGTACTTTGGTTGGATAAAATTCGCCGCGAATATTCTTCGGAGGATTCAAAATTATTGCTCGGACAAAAAATGAACCGCATCTTTGAAAAAGGAATTCGCACTGCATACGCCCTTTTCGCATTGACCGGGGACAGTTTGTATGCCGAAAAGGCATTCCTCTTTTCTGAAAAAAGTAAAGTTGCGATTCTGACCGAAGCCATCAAGGATGAACAGGCAAAAATATTTGCCGGAATTCCCGATTCTTTGCTCGATTATGAAAATCAATTGCGTGCGTCTATCGGTTTTTATGACAAAAAACTGTTTGCAGAGCAAAATGAAGGCGGATTTGGAAGTAAAAAGTATCGTACGATTCAGGATAAAATATTTGAATTGACCACCGAATATGAAAAGCATTTGCGCTATATCGAACAGTCCTATCCTCAATACTATGATCTGAAATACCGTTCTTCGGTCCTTTCACTCAAAGAAGTTCAAAAAAATATACCGGATTCCGTTGTTTTGCTTGAATATTTTCTTGGTGATCAGCAAACGTTTGTGTTTTGTATTGATAATAAAGAGTACCGGTGGATTGCTCTGGATAAAGATTCGACGATCCTGAAGCAAGTTAATAACATGCGCAGAGGTATTGAAATACAAGATTTTAAATCCTACTCAGAATCGGCCTATTATTTATACAATCGCCTGATTAGCCCCATCCGGATTACCAATGCCGCCCATCTCATCATCATACCCGACGGACCATTGGCTACAATTCCTTTCGAAGCCTTGCTCACAAAACCCGCCGGTGACAAAATTGATTATTCCAATCTCGCCTATTTGATCAAAGATCTCAAAATAAGCTACGCCTACTCTTCTACTTTACTGTATCAAAATTTGGATCTTCAAACAAATCTAAAAAATAATTTGATCGGATTTTCCCCTTCTATCTTCAAATAATATTGCTTTTAGAGTCCTGTTTACGTATTCGCCGGCCTGCATTTGAAAATTTTTTTTATGCAATTTCTATAAACCAGCCGTCTTATGAGTACATAAACTAAATTTCCAAACTTAAATGGAGAATGGTCATGAAAAACTCAAAAGTGATTGCAGTATGGTTTTATTTATTCTTAATTCTCGCTATCGCAGCATGCGGAGGTTCGGAGGGCATTGTCAATAGTAATTCATCTAATAATGAAGCGACTGCCGATCAGGAAATAACCAACGATGGCAATGACGGCGTACACCATTTTGATGCACCGATTAACGGTACAGGCGGAAATTAGTATAAATTAATCTTTCTTCGGGTCATTGATTTTCGCAGAGTAATAAAAGTCACGGTGGCGATTAAGGCGACGAGACTAAAGAACCAATATCCACCGTTATCGCCGGGCGGCGTCAATTTCAGCGGTTCGGTATCGCCGATCGTGACAAGGCCCGCCCAATAGTAGGGATTGGACAAAACCGGATCACGGCTGTTAATAAAAAATAGTTTGGCATCGCGCAAGGCGGCATCTTTGGATCTGCCTTGCGCCAGTCCCTCGTAGAACTTATTAACAATGACTGACGTCGACTTGTCATCAATGGCCCAGAGGCTCATGACGACACTGGGACAGCCGGCATAAACAAATCCGCGCGCTAGGCTCATCATACCTTCGCCTTTTACGCTCTTCCCCGTTCCGGTATAACAGGCGCTGAGCACAGCCATATTGGCGTGCAGCCGCATGTAATACAGTTCATACAAATGCAAAAACCCGTCTTCTTCCGAATTCGGGCTTTTTAAAAAAACGAATTTCGAATACAAGGGTTCTTTATCATCCAGAATAACGTGCGTAGCAAGATGGATGATTCCAAATCGTCCGGCATTTTGTTTGAACGCATCTTCTGTTGCGTCATTTCCGATGTAAAGATCACTTTGAACGAACTCGGAGACATTCGTCAACTCTTTTTCCGCCCAAGGCAGAGCGCGTAAACGCAAGGTATCCCTGGATTTATCCGCATTTTCATCCTGGCCAAATAGACAAAATTGAAAAAAGAAAATACCGATACAACAAAGCCGGATGAAATATTTTATTTTTATCATATCGTGCGTTCAAAACGGAAATTTAATGGCTCTTTGTTGATTTTAGTGGGTAAAATATTGATTTCGTTCCCCCTGAAAAGGAGGCTGTCGCAGAATGCGTTTTTCTTGAGTCATTGTGTCAATAGCTATGTGAAAGGAAAAAATCATAGCATCGTTAAAGTGCTTTCGGGCCTTTGAAAAAATGCCGTTAAGAAATCGAAGCGAAAGCCCGTTAAAAACAAAACATGTCCGAGTTCCGACGAAGTCGGAACGAGTTTGTTTTGTTTAGGGATGGAGCGGAGATTTTAGGCGTTTTTTCAATAGCCCAGGCCCTTTTCTTTGTTTCTTTCTTTTGGGCCAGCAAAAGAAAGAAAAGTGTTTTCACCATAAGACTTAAATCCACTTTCTTTTTAGAAAAGAAAGTGGGAAAGAAAACTTCGGCTATGAAAAAAATGCTTAAACTCTCGTTCGCTATGTTGGTTGCGAAAAACGAACTCGACCGCCTTCGGCGGCCTCAAACAGGTTTTTCGCAGTTAGGAAGGCACGAACTCAAGTTTGGCCAGCATTTTTTTCAAGGCCGGTAATACGAATACAAAAGTAAAATTCAAAATTTGAGGACATTATGTCATACTGCAACGTCCTCCTTTTCAATGGGGAACAATCCCCATCTCCTGCTATTCACATCAATGTGTATGCTTTATTTAACTAATCTGCACACTCAAATCAACGAAAGAAACGAATTTGACCTCAGGACACAAAATCTCGCAGAGAGTTTCTGCCACATCACAGTTTATGGATTATCTATGCGCTCCAGAAGTGATCGGGCTGAATTCGTGAAGTATCCGTTTTTATTCACAACCCGTACAAGAATAGTTTTTGCATCATTGATATGACCGAGTTTCAGATTCGCCAACGCAAGATACCACTCCGCCGCATCGGCAATGCGCGTTTCTTGGGAATTGGCAGCCTTCTGGAGACGCGTTAACGACTCCCTGGCGTCACCAGACATCAACCCGCTTATGCCGCAGTATAAATGCGCGGTCAGGTTATCCGGGTTCTGCGCGATAAATTCGCTCAATTTGGCCTCCGCCACCGCGTAATGCTCCAAATCATACGCTGCCATCGCCTCTTCCAATAAAGTCTCCTGACTTTGACTGCGCGACAGAGGGATGGTATTGGAGTATGGCTTCAGGTACTCATCGGCAAGTTGGCGATTGGGATCGTGTGACATCCAATAGCTAAAGCCGCTGAATGCGATAAGAACAAGAGCGGCGGCGGCATAGTAGGCGAGCTTCGATCCGCGTAATGCCGGTGCAGACCGATGAAATTTTTTCCGAATTTCACGGCGTGTGTGTTCTATTTGGATGCGCAGTTCTTCTTCTGAGTCAAATTTACGCGCCCCGGAAACAAGATCATAACACAGATCGCATTCGGTGAAATGATTTTCAATCTGAAACCTTTCTTCGTCCGTTATCTCGTGAAACAGATATCTGATGATATCCTCTTCCTTTAGACATGAATTATCGCCATGGCCGGCGAAATTATTGTCGACCGGGCGGTTAGACTTTAGATGTTTTAACATGAACCCCCCTTTTTTCTAAATACATTATAATATTTCTTCGGGCGTTTTGGAGGCGGCTACGCACCTTATCCATATCCCATTGTTTTATTTCCATGATCTCATTATAGCTTTTTTTCTTAAAATAGAACAATTTAACACACTCTTTTTGTTCCGGGTCTAACTTCCTTACGGCTTCCTGAAGTAATTCGACCTGATCCTCATTGGTACCCATAAGACGGTCAAATTGGGGAAATTGCATAAATAAATTTTCATCATCATCTGAAATTGGAACAAATTCACATTGGATATTATTATTTTTTCTAACCTTATCGATACAAAAATTTTTAGTTACATGATACAACCACGACCTGAAATTATTAATTTCATTCCCCACAATCTGATGAGCGATTTTTGCAAAGATCTCAATCGCGGCATCGTCCGACTCCACTTTTGTCTCAAAGTATTTGTTGCAAAGAAAGTAAACCAAATAGGCATAACGACTGAATAATTCACTAAGATATCGCTCATCCAGCGAATTACGGTACGACTCAATTAATTCACTATCAGTGAAGCTCCTGATTTTTTCAAACGAGTGAAACATTCGCCTGCCTGATTATTAAACCGTCAAATTTAACAAATCGGATATTAAAATTATCTGGCCCTAACACTTTATTTTTAAATGCTTTAATGGCATCAATTCAAAAAAATAAAAAAAATATTTATGCAATTTCCACATTTTCCCGTCTTATGTACAAGAGAGCGACTCAAATACTATCCACAAAAGGCAAAATCATGTTACCTGAAATAATAACCAAAGCCTACACAATGAATAACCAACTGAATTTCAATTCCCCTCCCGAACATAATACCAGTGATCCGGCGCCGCCTTACGAAATAGACGAGATCATGCTGATGTTTGGCGACATTTTCGATTGCATTAACAATGACGGCACCATCAAGCCTAAATGGGAACTCGATCAAATGGGCCTGGCATATCTCCCCTTTGCCATACCTCTGGCCGCTTGTCCGTCCATTGAAGTGGATAAAATATACTGCCATAAAAAACTAATATCAACATTTACGAATGTATTTCGAGTCATTCAAGAACGCAACCTCAGACCGTATGTCCGCTCCTATGGCGCGTGCTTCAACTATCGCAGTAAATACAACGATTCCGGGTTATCCACGCACAGCTGGGGCATCGCGATCGACCTCAATCCCGAAACCAATCTGCCCGGCACGCGCGGCGATATGCATCCGGAGATCGTGGAAATATTCCAGTCCTATGGATTTGAATGGGGCGGCAGTTGGAAACGAAGAGAAAAAAATCCGATGCACTTCCAATGGTGCACAGGATACTAATACTAATATCTCATGGGTCTCTACTAGTCACATAATCAGCGATGGCCGGTCCTGCACTGGGATTGGAATTCTGCTCTATCATTTCTAAACCGGCTTGGCCGGGCCTGCTGATTAGTTCTTTATTCCAATTGGTTTAGGAAAATCATCAAAACATCTGACCATACAAATTACTATTTCCTATGACAGTCAGCTCAGCCCAACCGCGAACAACCCGGGTTCGTTTCATCACCGGCATGGTATGTACCCGGCCCGGGCTCTATGTTTTTGATCGATATGCCGATCATTCAGACCAACCTACCCCCGCACCTGATGAAATCGCCATCACATTACAGCACGGCAATGTTTTCCCCCCGGTCCGCTCCGCAGGTAAATCGGCGTGGTGGAAGTTAGAGAGGGAAAATTAAGAGCCAGTCCTATTTGAGATAACATTTCCTGAGGAAGAAAATAATTATGTCGGAGAGAATTTTGTATTACGCGACCAACCGAAAGCACGAAGGCAATCGTTGGAAGCCGACCGGGTATGGAACAAAATTCAGCGATGACGGTCTGGAAAATTTACGGTTTGGTAAGGTCACCGTCAATGCCGACGAAGCAAAA
>JAEUSK010000135.1 GCA_016787925.1 bacterium
ACGTGGGCATAATGGCGATTCGCCGTTTCGTATTCCACATGCGCGGTATTAATTGTGATTCCACGCGCTTTTTCTTCCGGTGCATTATCGATCGAATCATAGGAACGTTGTTTCGACATGCCGCGCTGTGCCTGTACCATCGTGATCGCCGAGGTCAATGTCGTCTTGCCGTGATCCACGTGACCAATCGTACCGATGTTGACGTGCGGTTTCGACCTGTTAAATTTTTCCTTTGCCATGTGAGTCTCCTTGCATGTTTATAATGTCCACATAATAAATCAAATTCACTCGAACGCCGATGAGCCTGAGACCGGAATCGAACCGGTGACCTCGTCCTTACCAAGGACGCGCTCTAACCAGCTGAGCTACACAGGCCTTGCAAATCAAGCAGCAAGAGCGAGAGACGAGGCTCGAACTCGCAACATCCTGCTTGGAAGGCAGGTACTCTACCAATTGAGTTACTCTCGCAAATTAGAACTATTACACACAAATCCGCGTTATACTAACCGGGAAGGTATCCTGCAGTATCAGGATGACAATCAAGTCACTCACGCGAGTAATTTTAAACTCAATAAAAACCTATAGAAAGATAGGCTATTATTTTAGAGTGCCCAATATATAGAAAAAAAAAGCGGTTGTCAAGTTTTTTTGATGTTTTTTTATTATTTTTAAAAAGGTTAGGAGCAATATGGAAAATAAAAAAGCAAGCCCTGAAAACAAAGCTTGCTTTTCCATAATTACGCAGTCGATTTGGCTACTGTGAAACCTTCAAAAACTCCAATTTCATCGCTGAAGTGGTTCCTTCATCGTTTAGAAATACAACTCCAACGTTGCAGGTTTCCGGAAATTCGGTCTCAAAATTCGCAATTTCCACCCAGTCATCCTCGATGGAACTGTAATATGCAGTCCAGGAATAGGCAGATCTGACCAATTTCATGTACACAAATCCCTTGACGGGCTCAACATGTTTTTCTGTCCGCGGTAAGTCAATATCATTTGCATATCCCTCTAAATAAACATACGATCCGTTATAAAACACTTTAGATATTACGTTCTGCTTACCGTTGTGCGCGCAAATCCCAAATCCAACGCGGTATTTACCCCAATCTGCTTTAACTTTTGCTATGGCCGTAAAACTCCCTTTAACGTCTACAGTCTCCACTCGAGGGGCACGTTTATTCCCTTCCTTAGGATCCCATGTTTCATCACTAACGACATTTACAGTAAGGTAGCCATCACCGAGTAATGAATATTTTGAATTCTGATCTTGGTCGCTCCACTTAAAGCTCCCAAAAGATTTATTTGCAAAGTCGGTGTTTCCAGTGGCTGCGCTGCTTGAAGCCGCAACGGAAGCGACTGAACTCACGGTAGTTGTTTCTTTCTTGATTTCAATTTTCGTTTCAACGGGCTGCTCTACATCCGCTGCTTCAACATCCATATTGCCGACTCCGCTTTCAGATTCTGTTACATCATCGTCCACTTTTATTACTGCAACATCCGGATCTGCGGTTTGAGCATTTAACATTTTAAGTGCGTTCATCGCGCTTGAACGAGCTTTATCGGCCTTTTTCTGCGCTGCATAATTCTTATCAATGACCTCAATCGGTAATAGCGCTAAGACATAATAATATTTTGTCATTGGATCTTGCCAATAAGACTCTATCCTAACGGAGGACATGGACGATTTGATTTCCTTTTTTGGATATTTGTTTTTTAAGATTTTTTCGATACCCGCTAACGCTTTCTTCTCAGCTTTTGCCCTGGCTTTATCAGCTTTGCTATCCTTAGCGACGCCCACGCCTACAAAATTCTCTGACGAGTAAATACCGGGATTATCAACCCACGAGGGTTTCTGCGCGTATGTTTGTGACTGTGAAAAATAACACAGCAAAGCACCCACGAACAGCAATTTCGCTATTTTTTTCATGACCTCACTCCTTTAAAATGATTCTTTGAACATATGAAGATGATATATATACTTAATGAAAATAGTTTGTAAACGACTTAATCAGTTTATCAAGATCCTTTTTGGACCTTGACTCGGCAATAATTCGAACTATCGGCTCTGTATTCGATTTGCGAAAATGGATCCAGGATTCTTTGAAAACAATTTTGACACCGTCCGTCAGATCAATTTTTTCATTAGAATAATCTAATAAAATCTTGTCAAAAACCTTGGCGGAGTCGATCTTTCGCAGTTCGATCTTATCTTTTTTCATTAAATAAAATGGCAGAAGATCCACGCTGTCTGAAATCGTCTTCCTTGTTTCAAGCATATACTGTAGAATCAATGCCATTCCGGTCAACGCATCGCGTCCCATATGGATATCTGGTAATATTACGCCTCCGTTGCCCTCACCGCCTACCACAGCATGCACTTCTTTCATTTTTGAAGACACGTGAATCTCGCCGATTTTCGTGCGATGGCATTTTGAGTGATATCTTGCCGCAATGTCGTCAATTGCCATTGTAGTTGAAGCATTAACAACGACAGGGCCTTTCTTATGAGACAAGATGAAGTCCGTCACTATGGCAAGGGTGTATTCTTCTCCAATTGCTTTCCCTGTATTTGATACGATCGCCAAGCGGTCCACGTCCGGATCAACCGCAAAACCGATGTCCGCATTGTGGTGCACTACCGCAGATTCCAGAGCGCTCAGATTTTCTGCAGTCGGTTCCGGATTACGCGGAAAAATTCCATGTGCTTCTTCATTTATCATAATCACTTCACAGCCCAGTTCCGTCAGAAGCTTCAAAATAATCGCTCCACCGGCTCCGTTTATGCTGTCGACGACAACTCTAAAATTCCTTTTCTTCAATGCATCAAAGTCAATGTACGATAGCTCCAGTATCTTATCAATGTGATTTTGTATGGCGTAGTCGTAATACTGAACTTTCCCAAGCCGGTCCCATTCAACGTATTCGATATTGTTTAGTTGAGCCAATTCCAATACCTCGTCCATCTGTGCTGGAGTCAAAAAAAATCCGTTAGGACCAATAAGCTTTAGCGCATTCCATTCAACCGGATTGTGGCTTGCGGTAATTGCAATCCCCCCATGGGCTTTGAGGTTCCTGACCGCAATTTCAACTGTCGGCGTCGGCACAACTCCGATCTCAATTATCTTACAACCGGTTGCCAGTAATCCCGCTATGGCCGCCGTTTTGACTAGTTCTCCCGAAACACGCGAATCTCTTCCAATCACAATAGTTCCGCCGTTGGCCCAAGTGCCGAATGCCGCAGAATATTTCGTTATAACTTCCGGATTCAACCCATCTCCGATAACACCCCGAATTCCTGAAACACTAATCATCAAATTAGACGGCTGAGTCTTGGTTTCACTTGTTGTTGGTTTTTTTTGTGACACATATGGCGATTCCTTAATTTTCTTTTCAATAATTTTTTTCAGCCTGCCCTTGCTTGTTATTTTAATGGTCGGCTCTTCATATTCCTTTTTTAGTTTTTTTGGCACGATGACCTGTTCATGTCGCCTATTTAGTTTCCTGTTTTTCTTCATTTGTTTCCCGGGTTATTGAATCATTGAAATTAAGGTTTTGAGCGCATCGTTAACACGGCTCGGATCTTTGGCGCCTGCCGTAGCAAGGTGCGGCCGACCCCCGCCGCTGCCACCCGCAACTTTGGCAATTTCTTTTACGATCACGCCTGCGTTAAATTTTTTCAGAAGATCATCTGTAACCACACACACAAACATCACGTTCTCATTTCTTACAGACGCCAGCAGGCCAACACCTGATACCAATTTTTGTCGAAGACTGTCCGCAACTTCTTTCAGTTCAACGCCATCCGGGAGTTCGATCTCTGATGATACAACGCGAATTCCATTGACCTTCCGGGCATTGGCTAGAATCTCATCGAGTTTCGACCCAACTAATCTGAGATTTAGCTGAATCAACTGCTTCTCAAGTTCTTTTTTCTTATTTGTTAGCAGTTCAACTTTATCCAAAATCTCTTCGCTTTTGCAATTAAGTAGCTTCATTAATTCGCCATTGATTTGATGCTCTAACTCGAACGTCTTTTCTGCCAGATCGCCGGTCACAGCCTCAATACGACGCACACCAGATGCAATACTTGATTCTGAAGTGATTCTAAAAAATCCTATTAAACCGGTGGAGCCAACATGCGTCCCGCCGCAAAACTCTTTGCTGAAATCACCGAATTGGACAACATTAACCGTTTCCCCGTATTTATCCCCGAAAAAAGATAATGCGCCCATTTTTTTTGCATCGCTTATCGGAATATTTCGGTGATGCCGGAGGGGTATATTTTCAAATATTTTCTGTTGTACAACTCGCTCAATTTGATGCAATTGTTCATCGGATATTTTTTCAAAATGAGTAAAATCAAAACGCAAACGATTGGGCTCCACGACCGATCCGGCCTGATGAACATGTTCTCCAAGTATCTGACGCAAAGCGGCGTGAAGAATGTGCGTAGCAGAATGATTTCTTATTGTTGGTTCACGGTGCTGTGGATATACAATCAAGTGCCCGGTGTGTTGTTTTTCGAGTTCTATCCCGGAAGAATCATCTGCAAAATGAACAATATCATCACCCACCCGTTGCGTATCCCATATTTCTACAGTCGATTCCTTAAATTTGACAAACCCCTTATCTCCGACCTGTCCACCTGATTCGGCATAGAATGGGGTTTGGTCAAACACGAACTGGATATGATTGCCATCCCTAGTAAATTTGATCAGTTGTGCGTCGCATTCAAGCATTTCGTAGCCTAAAAATACCGATTTCTTTTCCGGAGAAACCATTTGCCATTTTACGTCTTTGCTAATAAATACCTTTTTTCCTTCCTCTCGCGAACGCTGTTTTTGTGTCGCCATCTCCTCGGCGAACTTATTTTCATCAACTGTGAACCCGCGTTCAGAGGCAATGACGCGCGTGAGGTCGACGGGAAAGCCGTATGTGTCATACAGTTTGAAAACGTCTTCGCCCTGCAGATGTTTAAGTCCAGATTTCTCCAGTCTTCTTGCCACGTCTTCAAATACTTCGATCCCACGATCAAGCGTACTATTAAAATTCTCTTCTTCAGTTTTGATTACTTTTTCTACGAAAGACTGGCGTATTCTGATCTCAGGAAAAGCATCGCCCATGGATTTCACAACATCGGGAACCAATTTATAAATAAAAGGCTCATGCATACTGAGTTTTCTGCCATACAAGGCGGCGCGCCTCAGAATACGACGCAACACATATCCCCGTCCGTCATTTCCAGGAATGGCGCCATCCGTAATTGAAAAAGTTAGCATGCGAATATGGTCGGCTATAACGCGGAATGACGCTTTGATATATTCATCTTCGTACGATTTGTTTGTGTACCGTTCAATGCCGGTTATGATGTCCCTGAAGATGTCGATGTCATAATTTGACCTCTTGTTTTGCAATACGCGCGTGATGCGTTCAAAACCTGCTCCTGTGTCAACATGTTTGGAGGGCAGTTCAATAAGACTACGGTCGGAATTACGATTAAACTGAATAAATACGAGATTCCACAGTTCGATCACTTCCGGAGAACCGGTATTGACAAGTTTGCCGCCATTACCGTGGTCTGTCAGGTCTATATGAATTTCCGAGCACGGCCCGCACGGACCCGTGTCACCCATTTCCCAAAAATTGTCTTTTTCGTCGAAACGCTGAATATGCGAAGGGTCAATATCTGTACTTTTTTTCCATAATTCTGCAGCCTCCGTATCGTCCCGAAAAACCGTTGCGTATAAACGGCTTTTTGGAAGACCCCATATGCCCGTCAACAATTCCCAGGCCCATTCTATGGCTTCTTTTTTATAATAGTCGCCAAAGGACCAATTGCCAAGCATCTCAAAAAAAGTGTGGTGGTAAGTGTCGTGACCGACTTCCTCGAGGTCATTATGTTTTCCGCTGACACGAATACACTTTTGAGAATTTACCGCGCGGAGGTAATCGCGTTTTTCGTTTCCCAAAAAGATAGGCTTGAATTGGTTCATCCCCGCGTTAGTGAAAAGTAAGGTTGGGTCATCGTTAGGAACGACCTGGCTGGATGGAACAAACTTGTGGCCACGTTCTTCAAAGAATTTTATGAATTGGCTACGTACCTCTTGTGACGTAAGGGACATAAGAATAGAAACTCCGAACTTATTTAAGCAACGTAAATTCGGCGGAAATATAGAAATTTATTTTGTGGAATCAAATAGAAAAGACTGTTACTGGCACGCAGAAACCCATGTCAATGCCCCGGTTTTACGAGATCATGCATCTTTTTGCTTAGTGCTTTAATATGGGCCAAGCATTAGCTAGGGTGTGATGAGATTTATTTGACCGTAATACCAATGAACTTCCCCAACTAATTGTTCGGGAATTAAATTGTTACGACGGTATTCGTATGGGTTGAAGATTGCCGGCCGAGAGTTCAATTAATATCTCATCGATCATTTGCTCAAAATTCTGCAGTAATTCTTCCGCGTAGGGCTGAAAGTCATGATGAATCCGATTGTATTCCCTTTTTAGATCTGTTATCGATTGATCCTTATACGTTCCGGCTATTTTCATAATCTCAGTTAGATCGCTGGCCGAAATCCCTTCGAATTTTTCTTTTACGATTTGCCTGAATGCATCCAGTAATTTCTCCTTGTACGCGCCGAGATTAGCCACTGCTAAGGTTTCGCGCGTAATTTTCATGAAATGATGCCCCTTTACGGCCAGCGTTATGGCGAGTTGAAACGATGCAGGCCTTGTTACAAGCACCTTGCCGATAAACTTAATATAATGCAAACCGTAGAACGAAAACGTCTGACATGTCAGCGACATGAAAAGCGCTCGCAACTCCGGCAAACGTATCCGCCTTTTTGCGCCGCGATGCGCAGTCAGAGTCTTTAACAGCGTGATACAACGATGGAAATACTTTCCTGGTTTATAAATTTCAGAAAGAACATGTTTGTATCCGTCGACCAGTTTTTTGGTGTTCATTTTCGGAACAAAATTCAGCCGCAGATCATGTGTGTTATTTCCTGAGGTAAAAAGATCGATCAGCCGATTTTCAGATTTTAGACGTTTGTATAACTGCGTATTCGGGAGTGCCGTAAGAAGGCCCACCATGGCCGCTGGAATTCCTGATTGCTGGATAAAATGAACCTGCCGTTCAAAAATATCTTCCGGATCGTTATCGAATCCGATAATAAAACCGCCGGTAACCTCCATACCTTTCTTCTGAATTGCAGATATACACTTAAGAAGATCTGATTTAGTATTCTGCAGTTTGTGCGTCTCTACCAATGATTCTTTAACAGGCGTCTCAATTCCCAGGAACACCATATTAAAGCCTGCGGTAACCATCATATCCATTAATTCACTGTCTTCTGAAAGATTCACGCTCGCTTCGGTAAAAAGAGTGAATGGGAATCGCCATTTCTTTTGCCATTCAGAAATAGCGGGTAATAGTTCCTTCACATTCTTTTTATTGCCGATAAAATTGTCATCAACAATAAATAACGAGCCGCGATAACCTGACCTGTACAAACCGTCCATTTCTTCTACAAATTGAGCGGGAGTCTTAGTGCGTGGAACATGCCCGAACATGGAAACAATGTCGCAAAATTCGCAGGAAAATGGGCATCCACGCGAATATTGTAAAGCCATGATCGCGTATTGTTTCGTGTCGAGCAGATCAAAACGCGGCGCCGGTGTCTCAGTAATATCGGGTTTGGTTTCGTTCAAGTAGATGTGTTTGGCGCAGCCGGCTTTGTAATCATTCAGAAACTGGGGCAAAGTTACTTCAGCCTCATTCAGGACGAAATGATCAACACCGGAAATTTGTTCATAGGAGCTTGTCGGATAAGGGCCGCCGGCCACAATCGGCCTGTGCAGTCGGTTGCACAGTTCAACTACTTTCTCGTGCGATCGTTTCTGCACCAGCATGGAAGATGTAAATACAATATCCGAACTTAATATATCATTATCGGTCAATTTCGATGTGTTCATATCAATTAATTTAACATCAAAATCCCCGGGTAACATTGCCGCAACCGTCAGTAATCCAATTGGCGGAATACTTGCTTTTTTCCCGATAAAAGGCAACGTGTAGCGAAAACTCCAATAGGTAACCGGCATTTCCGGATACACCAATAATACTTTTGTAGACATACGGCTTCCTTTCCGCAGATGTTAAATGCAATTTCTTATTATAAAGTCTGTCGACAAGCTCTTTTATGCGGGACAGAAGACGTTAAGCTAATTTTTGAAACGCCGCTCTGATTTCGATGTGCAACCGGAGAGAGGATAGTACTAGACTGGTCTTGGTAATGAACTGCAAATCTGACTTCTCAAACAATGGCAAGTACGCCGCATCATTTTCACTGCTCAATTATACTAAAACTAATTTTAAGATGCAACCAGCGGGTCGGATTTGAGATTACCATATTCACAACATAGAAAAAACTAAAATATTAAACCTACACTTCACAACCAAAACGCTCGTTCAACGGCCTATTGATAATCTCCCTTATTTTTACTTGGAGTTCATCGGCATCTTTCTTGGTTAACCCGCTTGTATCCACAATTTCATGAATAATCACCTCTGAAAAACCTGGCCCGGCTTTACCTTCCCAGAGGCCGCTTCTCTGCAGGCGCTCCCAATTTGTCACAAATGTAACCGGCAGAATCGGAATTTGTTTTCTAATAGCTATGGAAAACGCGCCCGGTTTAAATTCGCCAAGCTCCGGCGCGTGTTTAGGGATAGTTCCTTCCGGGAAAATCGCCAATGGATTTCCTAGGTCAATTTCTGTCAACATACGCTTAAACGCGTCAAACGACGCGCTTGGGCTGTCACGATCAACGGCAATATTCATTTCTGATGTATAAAAGATATGAAACAACGGCCATTTTTCGATTTCTTTCTTGCCAACTGAAACAAAATACCTTTTAAATACGCAGTACATCACCGGAATATCCATATACGAACTATGATTCGCACAAATAACGAAGGAACCGCTACGGGGAATATTAGAAGCGGCACTAACTCGTACCGGAGAAAAAGCAAAAAACTGCCAAACCAGCGCATACCATCTCATCATCACAAATGCTTTGGGGAAACGAGACGGGCTGGCTAACAAAAAATGAAAAATCGGATAACAGATTAGGAATGAAAGAACGAAATAGACAAGATAATAGATCTTATAAATAACGCGTAAAGGAAGAAACATATACTTCATAAACAACTCAAACTGCTTTCCGGCACGCTCAATGCCCTATGTGGACTACTGCCTCAACAAGCAATTGCGTCTTCGCTTGTCCTTTTACACGCGCCTTCCGCTTAGATGAATCCAAAATTTAACAGATGAGTTTTGCGGCCGCTTATCTACAATTCTCCCGTGCTTACTCAATTCCATCGTGACAGCAGAACAAAAGCCCGGCTTCCCTCGGATAGTGAAAGTCTCACTTGTATTCCTCTCATATTCATACATCCCGTCGAATAGTGACACCCGGTTGTCTTCAGGCGAAATCCATTCAATTGCTATCTGTTCTTCTGCTTGAAAAATGTCAGATAGACGGGTAGCAAAAGGAAGATGAACTTTGACAAATGAATGTGTGACAAATTGCGGCATTTCCACTCAATAATATGATGCGTCAGTTGAATTAACAAAATGACCACAAAAAAAGATTAACGTTTCACCCAACAAATACTAAAGCCATTGGTTCCGGCGCTTACACTACGTTTTACATTACAGATGCGTTTTTATCCCGGCGGAAGAGGCAACACGAGCTGCGCTTTTCCGACATTCTTGTTCCCAGCCACACCAAAAACAACCGCATGTGTATAGTCAGAGGACCGTGCTCCGGATTGAATCGAAAAACTATGGATGCCCGGATAGCTCGATTCGACCACTCCTAGGAGTAGTTTCTTGGTTGAATTATTTAGGTCCGTGGAACCCGCATTGTCCGTTAGCCAGAATTGAATTGAACCCGATACGCCTGATACTTGAAAGTCATTCAGCGTTT
This sequence comes from bacterium, assembly GCA_016787925.1. Lineage (GTDB taxonomy): Bacteria > CLD3 > CLD3 > SB21 > SB21 > SB21. The sequence continues at coordinate 10,000 of JAEUSK010000135.1, forward strand.
CGAATGTTTCCCGTAAAGTGGACACATCTTGATATATTTCAAGTTGTCCTGTGATCGTCACACCATTAAGGCCGCTAAATAGACCTATTCGCACAAGAGTCGGATAGTTATTTTCTATGCCGGTACTTGCGCCTGAATCGACTCGATCCTTACAGGCTGTGACGCTGGTGACCAACACTAGGCTAAATAGAACAAATTTCATTACGGAGTACCGAAAAAGTTGATTTTTAAGCAATGCAGTGCCAACAGAATACATGCTGACAAACTACGAAAGCCAATGAAAAATACATACTCATTGAAATTTTGTCAATGACATTCGTCATGTTTTATGTCCATTGAACTCAAATTAGCATTAAGATGAATACTTCGCCAGATAGAGCTGCGGGAGGCTATTTTTGCCAGAACTTTTCATCAAAACTCTTTACAAGAACACCATAATCAATCTTTAGGACGTCAGCAAGTTTCTTAATCATTTCTTTGACTGCCGGTTTTTCGGATTGCGCAAGACTCGGTGAGAGTCTAAAAAGCGGTTGTGCCGATTCTACGCCTTTTAGGTTATGTTCAAAAATATATGCTACAAGGAGTTTTTGGTTTAATTCGTTCATTCGAAGAATAATCTTTGCCGCTTCTTCAGAGTTTTTAGCATTTAAAGTCTGGTTTATCAATTCTGAATAGTCTGCATTGAAAAGCAATTTGACCAGTTTCTGATTCATCTCCTGTCCGATTATGAGGTTGGTTCGCGAAAGCATCTTCGTAACCGACTCGATACGGGCTGTAGTATTTATTACCTGACCAATGTATGTAACCACTTGCCTGTCGGATTCCACGACTTGAACACCGCGCAACGAACCGCTTTCCAGACCCATGCCGAAACCAAGCGGGTATCCGTTTTCTTTCTCAAATTGTCTAACCCGAGCGCTCGCCACTTTCTCAAATACCAGCGCAAAAAGAAACGCAGATACATAATGAAATTCTCCAAAAAAACACAATAGAAATCCGTCTCCTGTTGATGTATAATAGGAACGCTCGCGGCCTTCGACAATTCTAAGAAGTTTCAACGCGTCTACTGTTATGGACTGGAGAAACGACAAAAATCGATCCGGTCCTTCCTGTTCAAATTTCTGCAGGGTCGGCGTGAAATTTCTTAGATCGAACATCAGAGACGATGCGTCGCGCTTTTCGTATGAACTCATATTTTTTAGGTTTAGACTAATTTAGCCGAGTAGAAATGAGACCATTACCTTAGCATATAATTCTAGAATTCCCGTGGGCAACTAAATGTAGTTTATCAAAATTGATTTGTCAATGACATTTATAAGAATAAACTGATGAACCATAGTAACGAATATTTTCACACTGTTAGTACGTTAATGCAAAATCCACAAAAAGTCTGTCTAAGTTTTACATTAATCTGATATTTTAATCCTCTTTCCGGAATACTTTGCCGTCATATTGCAGCGACAATACCCGGCCATCGTTGCTGATATCGAAAGTTATGACCTCACCTTTTCCCGGAATGAGTTCTACTCGAACAGAATTTGGATTCTTAAACGGCGCAGCGGCACAAGAAAGGCCGGCTATCCGAAAGCTCACAGAATTCTCATTACCTTTGACCAAGAATCTGCCATACGACGAATTTTCATATGCCCCCGTCAGATTTTCAATGGACACGCTGAATCGCCACTTACGCAATGCCCTTTGTGAAAAGTCGGCGGCAATTTTTTCAGACATGTCTTTTTTCTGTATGGTCATTTTTTCTAGTCTTTGCTCGTAATTTAAATCCACATTTGGTTTCTTAAGCCACCAATCGTAGGAAAAAGTTGACAGCAAACTAGCTAACCGTCCACCTACCTCTGACTCATTGACCAGAATTGCAATCCCAATCTTTTTGTCTGGCATAAATGAAATATGTGAATGATAGCCCGGAAATCCGCCGAAATGGTGAATCAACGTGTCCTGATCATACAATCCGACATACCATCCAAGACCATACCCGATACGCTTAAATGGGCCGTAATCGGAGTTTGTTACCACGTGCACACGGTGGGTCATCTTAATAATGGAATCCGGAAATACTTGCTTTCCGTCCAGTTTGCCGCCGTTCATTTGTATTCGTAACCATTTCGCAAGGTCTTGCGCAGTGGAAAACATTCCCCCCGCCGCGTGCATCGTAGCGTCACTTTTTTCAAGTGCAATTTTTTGAAGACCACGCGTACCGAAAACAGAGTATGGCCGAGCATAATCCGTTTTGTTTTTGCTTAAGTGCGATACGTACGCAGTAGTATTGTTCATTTTTAGAGATTCAAATATGGAGCTAGAAAGAAGTTCCTGCCATTCGATGCCCAGAGCTTTCATCAGGACGAGGCTGTAGGCATTATATCCAATATTGCTATATTCGAAAATCCCATGCCCTGCTTTATTCGTGTCCGATGCTGCGAGCAATTGAACCAATTGTTTGAATGTGTATTCTCCGGTATAAGCCGTTCGGAAAACGATTCCGTCATTCTGAATTCCTGAAGTGTGCGTTAGCAAGTTCCTGAGAGTAATTTTGTCAGCTTTCAAAGCCGCGTCGAATTTTGTATCCGGGAAATAGCGACTAATGGGTTCGTCCAGACGGACAAGGCCTTTCGAATCTAATAATGCCGCCGCAAGTCCGGTGAATGATTTGGTACACGATGCAACATAGAATAACGTTTCCGGATTTGCTTCAATATTTTCAAGCGAATCAGTATGGCCGAACCCGCGGAGATAGATAATCTCATCGTTTCTAACTATGGTAACCGCTAAGGCAGGAACACCCAGGCTGTCGAGCGCATCAGTTATAAACTTATCGGCGGCAATAGTAAATAATTCTACTGAATCTCTTGTTTGTGTATGAACAGCGGGGGAAAAAAATATTAGAAAAAAACATAAATATTCTTTCATCAGGTTCTCCTATTTCTAATTCAATAATGGATTAATCGTACCGGCAGACTATCACAGCAGAATAGACAGAGGTAAGTGGGAAAATGTTGCAATAAAAAACTTAAGCGGGAGGCAATTCAACAAAAAAATCTGTGCCCCGGCCCGGATCGGAATCAAAATAAATTCGACCGCGATGTTTCTGCACAATACCATAGGCGAGCGAGAGACCCAGTCCGCGCCCTTCGCCGACATCCTTGGAAGTAAAAAAAGGATCGAATATTTTGGATTGAATATTCTCTGGAATTCCACAGCCATTATCAGAAATTTGAATTCGTATCATTCTGTTATTTTCTGCATCATGGCCTTCGTTCCCGTCATCGGCCACGCCGGTAATGACCGTAATTTGACCGCCGTCACTTTTTTGTGCGACCGCGTCCATTGCATTTTCGATCAAGGAAAAGAACACTTGATTTAGCTGGCTCGCATAACACTCAATTTGTGGAATTTTAGAATAATTGCGATTGACTATGATGTGTTGATTTTGTCTTGTAAATAGGTCAATCGTGGCGTCAAGTCCTTCATGAATATCGACGAGCTTTTTGGCAGATTCATCTAGTCTTGAAAAATTTCGCAGTTTATTTACAATTTCAGCGATACGCGATGTGCCGCGTTCGCAGGACTGGATTATCTTTGATAGGTCGTCAACAATAAAATCATATTGAATCTCCTGTTTGAATGCTTGAATACGGTTGGTCACGTCATCATTTGTTTTCGGATAAGCATCGTAAAGCCGAACAAGTTCTTTTAAATCCTTCAAATACCCTTCAATATTCTCCAAATTGCCTTGGATGAACCCCAGGGGATTATTTATCTCATGAGCGATACCGGCGGTCATTTTTCCGAGTGAGGCGAGTTTCTCGGATTGAATTAACTGTAATTCCGTGTTTTCAAGTTGCTTGTATGCGGCTTCGAGTTCATTTTTCTTTTTTTCTATGCTGAATTGATTGAAAAAGTCTTTTCGACGCAGATTGACATTAATGTATGAAGCCGCCAAACCGACGACCGTTGCCATCAGCATAACTACTTGCCGGTATAGAAAATCATCGGCATTGACATTCTGCTGCAGGAAGACAATCGCGACGTTGGATGCAAATATCAGTGCGAACACATAAACGTATTCCCAGAATGAAAAATAAAAAAATGCAATTATATATATGATGACGAGTATGTAAATCGGATATGTCGGTGAATCATAGCCGCCGAGACGAATGATGAAGAAAGGAAATGTTGCAGCCCATGCTGTGAACAAAAACAGCGATATCCTGCGGATATTTGTTTTGAAAAAGGCATAACGCGACACTAATATCAGCGTGAGCGCCAGGCCGGAGAGAAATGTATTATAATATGGAAATCCGAGGTTGCCGACTATCCGGCCGTAAGCCACGATAATCTGGCTAAAAATAATGAAGTAAAGAAAAACGACTGCGTTATGAACATTTCGATCATTCATTAACGAAGAATATTGCATCGCGGCATCGGGGGACTCCCGAAAAAACCTGTCTATCTCAACACTGTCAAATCCCGCAAGTTTATCAAAAAACCTGATCAGCATGATTCCAACCCTACTCATTTGAGTGGTTTTTCTTAAATCACTATGGTTTTGAATACGCTTTCCTGCATATTATTTTGAGAACAAATGACATGGATCATCTTTCCAAAAGTAGATTTGTTTATAAGTAAAGTCAAACCTAATTTTATCGAAAACAAATAATTTTCTTGTGTAATCGATTATAAAAGTGTTATCTTTTGTTGCCACAATATTACACGGGGGCATTATGGATCAAATCGGAATCAACAGCAACGTATACGCAGGCGGGAAAATTTTTCATATACAAACGTCGGGAAGTCTAAATGACCTGATGGTGCAATCTGAAATTTTTGAAGCCGGCAGAGTTATCCTTGTTCAAAAGAAAAAATATGAGGGCGGTAAAGGAAAAGGCCCTGATGATTTCAATGAATTTCTAAAAAATTATCATAATGAAATCGCTTGGGAGCTTGAGCTTCTATTCTTCATGCGTGATAAGATCCGGTCGACCAGTCACATGGTTTCCAGCAGTAAGATCGGCCTGTTGTTTCTTCGTAAAGGGCTTTTAGACGAGGCAATCACTGAGTTTTTGTTCACCATCGAAAAAAGCCCGGAAATGGTTGAGGCTTACAATAATCTCGGACTTACTTATATGCAGCGCGGCGATTATAAAGACGCGATTGACATCCTTAAACGCGCAACGGACATGAAGCCCAATTTTGCCGATCTTCACAACAATCTGGGTGCCGCATACAGCAAAGCGAAAATGTACGTTGAAGCGTTGAATGAATATCAGGAAGCCTTGAAAATCAACCCTAATTACGTCCTCGTGCATCTCAATATCGGAGAAACCTATCTCCAGAGTATTCAAAATTCGCCGGAAGCTAACGGTCTTCCGCCGGTATCGGACCGAAAAACCGAGGTCATGGAACTCTTTCAAAAAAGCCTAGTAACCAATCCCGATTTTGCCAACTATCGATTCTATACTTTTCGGTTTGAAAAAATTGCGAAATATATTGAGACGGATGCCTATACTCAAGCCATAGAAACGATTGACGACATACGAAATTCAATTTTACGCCCGAGCCTTGATGAAACGATTCATGGCTTTTATTTAAAATTTTTGTTTGGCGGCGCAGGCAAGGACGAAAAAGTGCTGATGGACTATCGCGGCAAATTAGAAAAACACATTGAGGAAAATCCACAATACGCTGACCTTCACAATTCCTTAGGCTTAGTTTACCTGATTCAATGCCGCAATCTGTTTTTGAAAGCGATGACCCAATTCAAGAAAGCGTACGAGATCAATCCTTCATACAAAAGCGCATATAAGAATTTCCGCTTGGTTCAAAACGACGGTCGCGAATTCCTCAATCTTTTGCGGGCAATTCTAAAATAATATCTTCGTTTTCTTAAACCATGCCCGTAAATCCCCTTTGCCTCTTCAAAAGGCTTATCGCTACCTCTCATTGTGGTTCTTTTTGCCACAAATAAAACTGGCAATGAACCCGTCATAGCCCCATTTTTCGTCACATGCTATTCGCAACTCTCCTGTTTTGTATCGTTTTGATGCATAACTAAATGTTACAGCACACTCAAACCTCCTTCATATGTGACCCTGGTCACAAAAACCAACGCAAATCCGTTGGTTTGCACTACGGCACGGCATTTGATGCCTATTATATGTGAAAGGAGTTTATATGATAAACGAAACCATTTTCCCGGCTGTCCTCCAGCAACCCAAGATAACGAGGATCCTCGTTGTTGAGGACGAACCAACCCTAAGCGTCGTATTGTGCGAATTCTTACGCATAATGAATTTCGAAGTGATTTGCGCTGAAAATGGAGTTGAAGCATTGGATCGCATGTGTCTGAGTAGTTTCGATCTCATCATCACTGATGTGATGATGCCGAAGATGGGAGGGCTTGAATTGATACAGAATATCCGAAAAGTTAAGCCTTTTCTGCCAATTATCGCAGTGACGGGTTCGGACTACGACACAGCTGTGGAGTTACAAGATAACTTTACGAAAGCACTACGTAAGCCATACGCTTTTGATACGTTATTGAGCAAAATTTATCAGTTTGAGATCGTTTATGCCGACTAACCTTTAATGACAATGATGACTTCATCTACGCTATCCTGCTCCGTCATTTTCACTTTGACTTCTTCATCAAATGCCGTTGTTACCTCTTTCCCAACATAATCAGGCTGTATGGGCAATTCACGATGGCCTCTGTCGATTAAGACCGCAAGTTCGACCTTCCCCGGCCTCCCAAAATCCATAATTTCATCCAACGCGGCCCTAACCGATCTTCCCGTATACAAAACATCGTCTATCAAAATAATGTTTTTATCAGTAATATCGAATGGAATATGAGTGCTTTGCACCTGCGGCTGCTTCAATTTAGCCCTTGTGTCATCACGGTAAAAACTAACATCCAAAATTCCCAATGGGAGCATGCTCCCCTCAATACTCTTTATCTTTTCAGCAAGTCGCCGAGCTAAGAATTCACCTCTTGTTCGAACTCCGATAAGCGCCAGGTTCTGTGTTCCTTTATTATTCTCGATCATTTCGTGTGCCATTCTGGTTATGACCCTTGTAAAATCGGCCGCGTCGAGTAATTGTGTTTTCAGCTTATAATTTTGATCTGACATAGAAAATACTTTCAGTTTTGGATCATATAATGATTAGTAATCGTAATAATATAATATTTTAACTTTTCTTTGTTATCTTTTGCTGATACGGTGACTTTGTGAGATCAAAGTCTCTGTAATGAGCAGAAGAAGAACACCCAGAACAAACCATTTCCAAAGCTCTGTCCCATAACGCGACTGCAAAATCACCGACGAGATGTCATCGGATGCTTGTACGATTTCATAGTGCTGCGAAGAAATTATTTCCTGCAATTTCGCATGATCAAGTTTTCGATAACCAAATGGATCATCGGCAACATTCACATCAAACATGACTTCCAATTCGCCCCTATCCAGTACTTTGTACGTTCCGGGCATCTCAGCTGTTTGTCCGCTGATGACAATGCCTCCGCCAATTTGTTTGATCTTTGGCCTTAATTCTACCCCAGTCGGGTCTGTTAAACTAATGTTCCCACCAGAGGCGGCATTTAGCCGCAATTCAATGGGATCGCCAGAATTATAACTTTCTTTGATTCCATAATTTCTTGAATACAGATAATGAATTGAACGGTTGATCAGCGGAACAAATATACCTTTCAGAGGCCAATCATTCCAGCTCAGATCGGCGGCGCTCAAAAAAAGTAATGCGCCAAATTTCTTTGAGCCGGATTCCTCTAAAAAGGGCGCATTATTGGAGTATGCAATGATGGTTTGAGATGATGCGGTTCCGGCAAGATTAAAATACTTCTGGAAATTCGGTGACTCCAGTGATTTTTCGGTAGTTAGGCTTTGATCATACATACCTCGGATGATGGGATGCGAATAATCTATCTTGCCAAACTTCATATAAGCATCAGTTCGGATGGAATTATCCGACAAATTCAATATCTGACCGAAGCCCGCTGTTGAAAGTAATACGTTATAATTAGATATCTCGGCATCAGAGCCCGGGATGATCATTATCCCTTTGCCCGAATTCATTAACCCTTTGATTCGGCGCATGAATGAATCATCTAAGCGCGGAATATTCGACAATACAACTACGTCAAATGCACTAAGATCTTCCATTGTCATCTGCGCAGCATTTACCGTTTTGACTTGAATAAGTGCGTTTGGTTGGCCCGCGGGATTCAACGCCAGCTTTATGAATTCAATATCCGATAATGTGTTACCTGCCAGTAACACATTAATACGGCGCGGCACGTAAACGTGAAAATATTTCTTATTATCAGCGCTTAGAGGATCGTCGTCTATTTCAACCGAACCTTGAATATACCCGGTTTTTAATGGAATGATTTTCATGTCAACGACTGACTCGTCATCGGCGCTGAGCGTGACGGACGCTTGCCCAACTCTCCGTCCGTCCAAGAACGCATTGAGCAAGACATCCTGGACATTGTTATGGCCATAGTTTTTAATAGTTACACGAATCTCTACCGGTTTGTTTATTTCAATGATCTTACTCATGACCTGGACGCTGCGGATGCCTATGTTTCTGAATTCCTTTACAGAAAAACCAATGAAGACTGGCTTGATATCGTTTTGCAGAATAACTTTTTCGTCAGCAAAATTGGATGCCTGGAAAGTAGTGAGAATATATATTTCCCGATTAACGTTTTTTGCCGATTCGAATTTCCTGTTTGCCAAAAACAGCGACTCAGTGATATTAGACTTCGCATGACTAAACGACATATTCTTAACAAGCGCGCTTAACTGCGTAAAATTCTGCGTGAAGCCATTACTGCCCGTATTCATTGAGCCGGCGCCATCAATAATGACTGCTTCGTCTCCCTCTTTAAGGTAATTCAGTATCTCTTCTGTTTTGTTCTTAATCGCGTCAAGAATCATTCCGCTTTCTGAAATATAGGATGCGCCAATCCCGTTGTCGATGACAATAGCGACTGAGGTTCTTGCATGACCGTCAATCTTACCGTGTTGCTCCATTTTCGAAACGGGCCTGGCAAAAGCCATAACCGCCAGAAGCAAAATTGATGTTCGCAGGATCAGGAGCAGTATTTGCCGGATCTTGACCTTCTTCATTTTCTTCTTTTGGAGCGATTTCAGAAAAGCAAGCGTGCTGAATCGAACCAGTATTGATTTCTTGCGATTGAGTAAATGAATGAGGATTGGAATCAATGATAGAGCAAGCGCGGATAGGATAATCGTATTTAAGAAAGTGAACATACTTTTACCTGCGTGTATCAGAACTGATTTGACCGTCAAACATAGTAATAGTGCGGTGAGACCGCGCCGCCAGTTTTTCGTTGTGCGTCACGATTACGAATGTTTGATTCTTCTCCTCGCACAATTGAAATAGAAGATCGTGAAGGCTTTCGCTCGATTCTCTGTCGAGGTTGCCTGACGGTTCGTCGGCGAGGATCAGCTTTGGGTTATTCATTAATGCTCTTGCAACCGCGACGCGTTGCTGCTCTCCGCCGGATAGTTCATTCGGGCGATGATTCATGCGGCCTAATAAGCCGACGTTTTTTAAAAGCTCTGCGCCGCGCTCTCTTGACTGGGCAATCGAATTTCCCGCAATGAGCGAGGGCATCAGCACATTTTCAAGCGCAGTAAATTCCGGTAATAAATGATGAAACTGAAAAACAAAACCGATCTTTTCGTTTCGAAATTGCGCCATTTTTTCCTCTGATAATTCATGCGCCGCGACCCCGTCTACCGTCACTTTACCCTCGCTCGGCCTGTCTAACGCTCCCAGAATATGCAGCAGAGTGCTTTTTCCGACGCCGGAAGGACCAACAATGGATAATATTTCACCCGCATGTATGTCAAGTGTAATGCCCTTCAGTACCGCCAATTCGCCCTTTGCCATCACGTAGGATTTAGTGAGTTGATCAGCTTTGACAATATATTCAGAATTCATAGATGCCAAGTCTTTCTAATATTTTTCAACATTGAATGTCGACATGAGCGACCCCTTAAAGTCTATGTTAGTATCTCCCATACTGGCCACACCAACCGCTTCCGTTGTGATACTTCCGTTTACAATTTTTCCCTGCGCTACTTCGAAGTGAAAAATTCCATCGATTTGCAATAAAAAATCAAATTCTGGACTATCCTTTAATTCAGTTAATTTTCCATTTCCGGAAACCTCAAGATGCAAAACAATTTTGGCGATACCGTCATCTACGCTTTCAAGTGTATACTGGCCACGCACATCCGGCCTCTTTATCCCATATGATGAACCTGCAAGGGCCGACAGCTGTTCTGCCCCGAAGACTTCCGAAACATCCCAAGCGTCCCCGGCTTTCACCGCCCGATTCGGCAATGGAACAAAAATATTACTCAAGAGGGATAATTGTTCCGATTGACTCGCACGCTGGCTATCTATCTTCTGGTATTGCGCCGAGTTAGGCAACACGCGTCCGTACCGGTCAAAGGCCAGCCTAACCTCAACTTCTTTAAACATGCCGGAAAGTTTATAAGTCAAATTCTTTCCATTTTCAGTTTGACGTGTCAGTTCAATACGAATTTTCATGTCAGCTGCCTCGTCATCCGCGCCTTCGATCTCCTGAAATAAATCGAAACTCGTTTCGCCCGAAAAAGAACTGGTAAACGCACCGGCGGTTGTTGAGAAATTTTTGTACGTGCTGGTCGTTATCCGGTATTTATCACCTTCCTTGTATTTATAAACCAATACGTAGAATTTAGCTTTCTGCGAATAAACGTTAAATGACAGAAATCCAGTCAGGAAAATTATGAGAAAGAAATGAACTTTGGCTGTTTTGAAATTCATGAATTATTCCCTTATAAGTTTATGATCGCAACGCTTCTACTGGTAATAGATTGGCCGCTTTACGTGCAGGATATACGGTGGAGAAAAGACATAAACAAAACGCAACGATCACTATTGCAAAAAAATCCACCCATTTCAGTTCCACAGGCAATGCGTCCAGAAAAAATATGTCCTGCGGCATCCTGATAACTGAATATTGTATTTGAATCACACAAATTCCGTATCCTAACAAACATCCTATTAATATTCCAACACTCCCTATCATCAGGCCCTGCCGCATGAAGATTCCGGAGACAATTTTTGAACTCGCGCCCATCGACTTCAATATGCCGATTTCCGCGGTTTTTTGCATGACGACCATTATCAACGTACTTACTATGTTGAAACCTGCCACCAATATGATGAGACTCAGCACCACCAATGATCCCCATTTTTCGATTTTCATGGCGCTGTAAAGATCGCTGTGTTGATCAAACCATGTTTCGACAACATATTTATCCCCTAACGCCGCCGCTAATCTGTCTCGCACGTCAAATGATTTGTCGATATGATCAAGCGTTATGTCTATTCCTGTGATCTGATCTTCCATTTCAAATAAATCCTGCGCATCGGTAAGACCGACGAAAACGTACGCATTATCGTATTCATACATATCCGTTTTGAATACGCCCGATGCGCTGAAGCGCCTTGCGATCGGCATACTGAAAGGACTCGTTACTCCGGCAGGACTGATAACAGTCAACGTATCTTGGGCATTTACATCAAGCTGGAGAGATAGACTGTAACCTACGACCATTCCGTTGAAAGCATTTCCCTGCTTCGAAAAATCAACGCTGCCATGCAGAATGCTCTTTCCTAACGTCGTCACCTGAACAATTGTTTTCTCTGTTGTTCCTTTCACATACGTCACATGATTGCCTGACGAGCTTGTAATCATCGCTTTCTGCAGAACATAGGGCGAAACTCCGACGACGGATTTTTCTGAACGGATTTTTTCAATCAGTTCATCCCAATGCGAGATTCCTTCGTCATGCGGTTTCATAATTTTGATATGTGAATCAAAACCGATGAATCTTGATTTGATCTCACGCTCGAACCCGTTGAGAATGGATAATACGAGAATAATAGACATGACGCCGACCGTTACGCCGACGACTGAAATTCCTCCGATCAACGTCACATAAAGGTTATCGCGACGCGGTTTCAGGTATCTATTTGCTACGAAATGTTCAAACTTCAAACTAATTCCTCTGCAGGTTATTCATACCTAATCGCGTTAACGGGATCTAATTTTGCAGCCCTATATGATGGAAAAAGCGTGGCTGCCACGCACAACCCGGTTGAAAAAACAGCTATCCCCAGGAAATAGTACCAGCGCATTTCAATCGGAACACTGTCCATGAAATATACATCTGAATTAAGTGAGATGATCTTATATTTCAATTGCAGCCAACAAAGAACAAAGGCGAGTATATTCCCGACGCCCGATCCGATCAATCCAATCCAAAAACCTTCCAAAATAAAGATATGGCGAATGCCGTTGGACCCGGCACCCATTGACTTTAATACGCCAATATCCTTGGTCTTTTCGATAACGATCATGAATAAAGTTCCTATGATGTTGAATGCCGCTACCATAATAATCAAAGTAAAAATGATCATCATGATGAAGTTATTCGTCTCAAGCCATCCGAATAAATTTCGATGAATATCCAGCCACGTGCGCACATAGAACGGATACCCGAGCAGCTCTCCCAACTCTTTCCCCACGTCTTGCGCCAAAAACAAATCCATTAGTCTTAATTCTACGCCGGTTATGGAATTGCCGTAATCAAAGAGCTTCTGCGCCTCCGAAATATCAATATACACGTATACATTATCATATTCTGAAAGGCCGCTCCGATAAATCCCGGTTACGATAAACTGGCTTACTTTCGGTTGTTTTATAAATGCCAATGTGTTTTGGAGGCTGAAAACCGTAACCTTATCGCCAATAGACACGAACAATTTGTCCGCCAACTTTTTTCCCATCAGTGCGCCCGGCATTTCGCCCGGCGCATTCCTTCTAAGATCTATCTTGTTGTCACTCTTGGAGAGAATTACATCGCTGCGAATGTCCAATGCCTGGTCAACTCTTTCCTGGTCAATACCTTTTATGATAATTCCATCCGTGGAGCGTTTAGACCGAATCATCGCTTCTTTCTCCACGTAGGGTGAAACGCCTTTTACATCTTGAACCGTTCGTATTTTTAATTCCAACTCATCGTAGTGGGAAATTAAAGGCGTTCCTTCAAACGTTTTGACGCGGACGTGCGAATCAAATGTAATGAATTTGGAACGCAATTCCCTCTCAAATCCGGAAATAATGGACATAGTAATGATCAGCGCCGCCGTACCCAAGGCAACGCCCGCAATAGAAATGTATGCGATAACAGAAACGAAACCCGTTTTTCGTTTTGCCCACAGATATTTCTTTGAAATAAAAAATGGATAATACATTGATGCCCGTTACTCAATAAGCCCGGCTTCTTTAAGCCATAAAGGCAATTCAAACTCCAGATATCGATCAATAAGTTGCTTCAATTCCCTGTGACGCACGACATCGTAGTTACTTGCGCTGATCTGTCGTTTCATATCCTCTATCGCCATAAGCTCTCGCTTGGCAAAAGATTGTTTAGATAACTGGTTTCTTATTTTTTCAATTTCTTCCTGCAGCGTCTGGCTATCGCGTTCCGCCCTTTTTGCATCGGCTATGAGCAATTCCACTTCTGCAATTTGCTTGGGAACAACTTCCATTTTTTTTATCTGGTCTTCTATGAGAAGATATTCATTTCGCAATGATTGTATTTCCGTTTTTTTTACTTCCAGTGCGCTTTTCAACTCGTTGATCAGATCAGTGTCCTTAATAAGTGATGTGATCTCATATTCGATTCGATCAACCGCCGCTTTCTCATACATACCTTTCTCGGTGACCTGCATCTGTTGGCTTTCAAGATTCTTCAATTTATGGTACTGCCGTGTAAACTCCTTAAGTTCTTTTTCGAGATCGCTTAGCGAAGCCGCTTTAAGGCGCTTTTCATGCCACTGAAGATTGAGCGAGGTCAGCGCACCTTTTTCCTCTGCTTCGAGTTTCAACACGGCCCATTCAAGCTGCCGAATACCTTCCTGGAGTTCGTCGTTTACTTTTTTCCGGGCATTGAGTATCCGATCTTCCTTCAGCCAGCCCATAAATTGAACAAACTGCGTCATCGCATCGTTTTCTTCGGGCTTTCGCGCCATAGTGATCTTTGAATCTTTTTTTGCGGAAGACTTAGCCATGAATAATAAGACTTATTTCAATTTTTTAACATGATCGGAATTTTTTGGCAAATATTCCACATAAAAACAGCTGCCGGAGGGTTGACTTTTTTATATGTTTTATGATTAAACTTTTTTATATATGCTTGCAAACAATATTTTTCATACCAATCATATGCCTTTCGTAATTTATAAATCATCTGCGGGATCAGGTAAAACGTATACTCTGGTCAAAGAATATCTCAAAATCGCGTTGACATCGGACGAGTCCTTTCGCCGTATCCTTGCCGTTACCTTTACGAACAAAGCGGCAGAGGAGATGAAAACCCGTATTATTAAAGCGATGGCAGACATTTCTTCCCGATCATCTGATCAGTTATCAGCCGCGTTATTCCACGACCTGCAGAAGGAAACCGGCCTTACCGGGGAACAAATCGTGGTTTCCTCAGGCCGCGTTCTGCAAAACATCCTGCACAACTATTCCGAATTTGCGGTCAGCACCATTGATAGTTTTGTTCATAATATTGTCCGCCATTTTTCCCGCGACCTGAAGTTGTCGTGGAATTTTGAAGTTGAAACAGAAGAAAAACGTATCCTGTCGGAGACTGTAGACCTCTTGATCAGCTCAGTTGGAAAAAACGAACCGCTAACGCGTTCGCTCATTGGATTTGTCGAGAGCCAGACTGAGGATGAGAAAGATTGGCATATCGAAAACCCTCTTAATAAGCTGGCCAGATCATTATTAGATGATGAGAGTATACGTCACCTCGGCAGTTTGAACAACATGGATCTGGAGATATTTGAACGTGTCCGTAAACAGCTTTTTTCCTTTACAAAACAAATCGAATCGCAAATTAATGCGATAGCGTCTAATGCTTTACTGCTTATCGATCAAAACGGACTATCGGAAATTGATTTTTATCAACGCAACAAAGGCATTGTAGGCTATTTTCGGAAATTGGAATCTGATTTTACTCTCGATCATTTATTTCCAAACAGTTACGTCAAAGAGTCCATCGAAACTGATAAATGGTATGTCAGAAAAATTCCGGCCAATGACCGGAAGACAATCGAATCTATCAAACCGCAATTAACCGAATATTTTAAATCTATTCAGAATATTGCCGCCCAAAATCTAAATGACTATGTAATATCCCGAGTTATCCTACAGCGTATTTATTCTTTAAGTGTTTTAAATCAAATTAACGATCTGCTTGCCCAACTAAAGCAGGAGAGAAATTTTCTTTTGATTTCAGAATTCAATCGACGGGTTCATGAAGTGGTTTCTCAGGAATCCATTCCATTTATTTTCGAACGCATCGGCGAGAAATATGAACATTACCTGATTGATGAATTTCAAGATACTTCCCTTCTTCAGTGGTCTAACCTGCTTCCATTGGTCGATAATTCACTGGCTTCCGGTCATTTGAGCTTGGTAGTGGGCGATGGAAAACAGGCTATCTATCGATTTAGAAACGGGGATGTTGAACAATTTGACCTATTGCCTAAGATACGTAATGAAAATGATGACCCGATTGTGTCTGAACGTGAGGCTTCGCTGACACGACATCATGAAATCAGATCGCTAGACGTTAATTTCCGCAGCTCAAGAAATATTGTAAATTTCAACAATGCGTTGTTTGAGTTCCTGTCCCAACTGCCGGAACTTTTTAATAAAGGGATTTACAGTAAGCACTCGCAACAGTTTCTTGCGGAAAACACAGGCGGATACATTACAATAGATTTTCTCGAGCCGGATAAGGAAAACACATTTAATAAGAATGTACTGGACAAGACCATCAGCCTGATTAAATCCCTGCGTGACAACGGATTCTCAAAAAGCGAGATCGCAATTCTCACCAGATCGAATAACGATGCGATAGCCATTGCTGGCTTTTTGATGCAAAACGGGATTTCCGTTGTATCGGCAGAGTCCGTGCTTATTTACAAATCTTCTGACGTCCGTTTTATAGTTTCCGTATTTCAATACCTAACTGATTCATCCAACGTAATTGCAAAAGCAGAGATACTCCATTATCTGCTTGAACAATCCGGATTCCCGGAAACCGCCTCAGACAACTTATTTGCAGGAATAAAAGAACCGGATTATTTTTTTAGAAAAATCGAATCGTACGGATTCAATATCTATTTGAACGGCCTGTTGCACCTTTCTCTATATGAAATCGCTGAAACGATTATATCGACGTTTTCTTTAAATCGCGAAGCTAACCTTTTTGTTCAGCATTTCCTGGATGTCGTGCTTTTGTATTCTATTCGGGAAGGCAATTCAATTGATAGTTTTTTGGACTGGTGGGAAGAAAACAAAGCCAATTATTCCGTCACGTTGCCCATAGGAATCGATGCAGTGCAAGTTCTTACGATCCATAAATCCAAAGGGCTTGAATTTCCCGTAGTTATTATTCCAAAAGCCGATTGGAAAATTGACAACACAAAAGATGAAGTATGGATCTCACCCGATCTTCCGTTTGCCCCGGACTTGGAACATGCGCTCGTCCCTTGTCATAAAGATCTTAGGTATACTGATTTTGCAGAAAGGATTGAGGAAGAAGTCCGGAAATCGTTTCTCGATCATCTCAACTTATTGTACGTTGCCACCACACGCGCAAAGCAGCGTCTTCATTTATGTTGCAGTACAGTTCAGAAGGTGCCCGACAATAACCATTCAATAAATGCGTTATTTATTCATTTTCTGCAGTCTATATCGCGATGGGATATTAATAAGACTTTTTATGACTTTGGAGATGCGGCGTCGCACATCAAGACGGAATCAAAAAATCCGATATCCGAGTATGTTATCACACCCCCCTCTTCATTCTCCTGGCGACAACGGATACGGATTAAGCAAACCGCGAGCGAATATTGGCCACAAACGGAAATGAGCAAAACCGACTGGGGCAATATTGTCCATGCTGCTCTGTCAAGAATTATTACTGCCGGTGATATTCATCATGCCGTTAAGGAACTTGAAATAATGGGGTGGATTAACTCTGAGCTTCGCTTGCGGTTAGAGCAAAACCTCACATCCCTTTTGGGCCAAGATAACATAAGGCCATTTTTTGAGCCGGGTCTTATAGTAAAGACCGAAGCGGAAATGTGCTTGCCCGGGAAGGGAATGCTGCGTGTTGACCGG
>JAEUSK010000206.1 GCA_016787925.1 bacterium
CTCGGCGCCGATATAGCGGGTATGGCAAGGCCGATGTTGAAAGTGTTAATGGAAAACGGAACTCAGGCACTTGGTAATGAAATAGACTACATTCAGAAGGAATTAAAGCTGGCCATGTTCCTGACCGGATCGAAGAATATCAGAAAATTAGAAAAAGCGCCGTTAACAACGCGCTTTTTATGACACTGGCGATATGAATTCAACTAAGCCGAAATACCAGCCACAGTTCACAGAGAAATCACAAAGGTCACAAAGTAATATTGACAGAAACTGTTCTCTTGTGTCCTTTGTGAAAAGCTTTGTGCCCTTTGTGGTTTCTGTATTCAGTTTCTTACACAATTAAACCATGAGTAATATTGATTATTATTGTTATTACAAGATCGATCCTGAAAAATTGGAAACATTCAACGTCCTGGCTGAAAAAATAACTGAACTCTTTTCCAATCATTCCGGATGCCTATCCTACCGATTTTCACTAGGCCTCGATCCTGATAAGAATAATACGGCAATGGAAAGCGGACAATTTTCAGATATAAAAACGTTTCACGAAATTAAAGAGAATATCGAAAAGCAGAATCCGGAAATATTCGGCGCTCTCGATACGATTATTCAAGGCGGTTTGAAGGCAAGAAAATACGAATTTTTTAAAGCGTTAGAATAATGATGAAATTTACACAAATTGACGACGAAAATAAATGGAACGCCTTCATTCAGGCTTCGCCAGGCGCCTCGATACTTCAGGGTTACGAATGGGGCAAAGTCAAAAGCAGTTCATGGAAGCCGTTTTATACCGCCGTTTTGGATGAAGATGAAAATATTCTAGCCGCCGCTCTCATTCTCAAGCGCGCTTTGCCTTTCGTTGGAAGATCTATCTTTTATTGCCCGCGCGGGCCGATTTTCAAAAATCAAAATTCCGAACTGATCTCTTTTTTATTCACTTCTATCAGTGAATTAGCAAAAAAAGAAAACGCTTTCGTCTTCCGCTGCGATCCGGAAATTTCAGAAAATGAAACGGAATTTGTAAAGAACCTTAGGGCATGCGGCTTACGATACAACCCGGAGAATATTCAGCCGCGCGGAACGATTATTCTAGACGTCCGTCCGGATGCCGATACTTTGCTTAAATCTTTTCATCATAAAACGCGCTATAATATCAAGCTGTCTGAAAAGAAAGGCGTTACCATCGAGGAAAAAAATTCTCAGGATGGCGTCGACGTGTTTTATAAGCTTTTCAGAATAACCAGCGAGCGGGATAAATTTCTGATTTTGCAGAAATCGTATTTTACACATCTTTGGAAAACGCTTTCAGAAAAAAACATGTGCTCGATCTTTATTGCCTGCTACGATGGAAAGCCTCTGTCCGCAGTTTTTATGACGGTGTTTGGTAAAACGATGACCTATCTCTACGGGGCATCATCAAATGAATATCGTAACCTCATGCCCAACCATCTTGTTCACTGGCACGCCATCGAATGGGCGAAATCCCGAGGCGTTGAATATTACGATTTCTGGGGCATCCCATCACATCCCCACGAACAGCATCCCCTATGGGGCGTTTATCGGTTTAAAAAAGGATTTTGCGAAACCGAGACCAACTGGATCGGCACATTTGAACTGATATTTAATTCGTTCTGGTATGTCGTATTCGAAAAGGCCGCGAAATGGTTTAAGATGGGAGTGAGGTTTTTGAAAACCGGAAAGATCAAGACGTCGCTGGAGGAGTGAGTTACTTCACCGTTAGTTCTGTCGTATAATTATTTTTCGCTTTGCCATCGGTCGTTTTCTGGCAATCTTCGCAAACCCCAAAAAGATGTAAAATGTGGTTGGTCATTTGAAAATTATATTGCCTGCAGATCACATCCTGGAGTTTTTCAATTTCTTCCGATTCAAACTCTATAACGCGTCCGCATTGCGTGCATTTCATGTGTTCATGATGATGCCGGCCGTACGTGTGTTCGTAATACGCTTTCGTTTCGCCTAGTTTTGCTTTCCGGATCAGCCCGCTGTTTTCCAAAAGTTCCAACGTACGATAAATCGTTGCACGCGACACGTGCATTTTCTTTTTGCGCATACGAACCAAAATGTCATCGGCTTCAAAATGAAAATTAGTCGAGTACACTTCATCCAATACCGCAAACCGTTCCGGCGTAGCCTTCAGTCCCTGCATCTGCAGATAGTTCCGCAGTTCTTTGTGAACTTCTTTCTGTTTGTCTTCTTCGATCATAGTAAATCCTGTATTAATGATCGCGATGGCTTGGCCCGAATTGTTCGTCTCTTGGCTTTTCTCCCGGCGGGGGGGCGCTAACTGCCTGTAGTTCTTTCCCCATTATTTCTTTATAAAGTTCTTTAGCCGAAGGATAATCAATTTTTTTCAATTCGTCAACAACCTGCATGGCTTTTTCGTGCAGTCCCATCCCGTGATAAATAAGGCCTCGATAATACTGAGCATGAAAATGGTCGTGTTTCAGCCGCACAGCTTCTTCAAAATGACGTAAAGCCAACTGCATTTCGCTATTCTGATAATAAGCAAGTCCGAGATTATACTGACAGGAAACGTAGGTAGGGTCGATCACCAGACATTTTTCATAGCATTCGATTGAATTCTTATAATCTTTTTGATGATAATAAGTAAGTCCAAGATTGTACAATGCAAATTTGTAATCGGGCTGAATTTGTAAGGTTTTATGATAATATACTATCGCCTGATCCCAAACTTTCTGATCATGATATACTAAACCGATATAATTACATGCATCGGCATGATTGGGATCGATCTGCAAGGTCTTGTTGAAATATTCCAATGCCTGAGGGTATTGTTTCTGTTCGTAATGCAAAATACCGAGATTATAAGCCGGCGCGGCAAACAGCGGATCAAGGGAAAAAGCCTTATGGAGATAACCGATGGCGGTCGGATATAATTTTTTGTTAAGGTAAACCAGCCCCGCGTAATTATTTGCCTCAGCATGATTAGAATCAATTTCCAGCGCTTTCATGAATTTCTCCAGTGCCAAGTCGTCTTTGAACTGATAGTAATAACAACGCCCCAAGTTGTAATACGCATAAATATATTTCGGGTCGTACTGAAGACACCGGTTGAAGTAGACTACGGCCGTTTCGTATTCTTTTCTGACATAATAAATGAGCCCTACGTAATTAATCGCCGGAACGTAGTCAGGCCTGAGTGTGATCGCCGAGTTGAACCACGTCAGCGCTTCCTCATCCCGGATGAGGTTATAATAACTAAGCCCGATATTATAATAGCTGTAGGGCTTGAAATAATCATCGTCTGTTTCAATTTCCACAGCTTTGAGAAATGCCATTATGGCCTCTTCATAGTTCTTGAGATCCATTAGATTATACCCGAGATAGAACCAGGCTTCCAGATACGTTGGGTTCATAGCCAGCGCTCTTCGGTAATAATCTGCTGCCGTTTGAAATTGTTTTTGCTCCTGAGCGGTCTGCGCCGCCCGGAAAAAATCCTCCGGCGAAATCAAGTTCTTCTCGCGTCGAATGGACTCGCTTTTCCCTTGTTCGCCTTCCGGCCTCCAAGGGCTTCCTGAAAACTCGTTCATATAAAATCGATCATATCTCAATAAGTATGTTGAAAATATAAAGTAATTACTTGTTGCGTGCAATACCGGGATGCAAAGGCAAACTTAGCCTGTTTTGATTTTTTTTGAAAATTTTTATTTGCTAAGCGGATAATTTGACCTATATTCAACCTACCCATCCCGTTATATTCGTATCACCGGCTGTCCTGAAGGTTTATTTCATGAGCGGAGAAATAGTTCAGAAACAAAAAGAAGCTTTGCTTAAGAAAATCGCCGAACACAAATCGTTGGCGAAGCCGATTTTGGACAAAGCGCGTAAAACCACCCCTCTGGAAGTGGTTTTCATGTTTGATACGACGGGCAGCATGGATATTTATTTGTCGGAAGTTCAGGTCAATGTTCAATTGATCATTCGTGAAATTCGCAAAAGAGTCCCCGACGCACGTATTTCCGTCATTGTATACAAAGACCATGAACAAGGGCCTTATGTTACAAAAACGTTGGCGTTTTCTGAAAAAGAAGAAGAAATAACCGCTTTTCTTAGGTCGCCCGATATCATGCCCGGCGCCGGGGGCGGAGGTGCAGAAGCGGTTGAATGTGCGCTCTATGAGGCAAATCAACTTGACTGGACAAAGGGGCCGAAAGGTAAGGCCATTATTCTCATCGGAGACAAACCGCCTCACGGCGTGATGGACAGTTTTGACGACTGTTTAAGCGGCCGGGACTACCGAATTGAAACGGACAAACTGGTTGAAAAAAATGTAAAAATTTACACCGTCTTATGTAATAATGTTACGGAAACGATCAAAAATTTTCAATTTCTCGCAGAAAAGACGGGAGGTAAATTTGTGACACTGGAAGCGATCCATGATCTGGTAGATTTGATCGTGGCAGTCAGCATTAAAGAATCGAATCCTCTTCTGCTTCAGGCTTATACTGATGAACTCAGAAAAAAAGGCGTTCTCACGGACTCTAAACGAAAACTTTTGCAAGGTATCAGTTAAACTTATGAGCGACAAAGAAAAGCCTTCCGAAAATTCTGCCGAACCGACGACCGGTGAAGGCGCATTATTAAAACCGCGCGTTTTACTCGTAGAGGATAATCCCGCCGTACGAAATATGATCCTGGATTTTCTTGGAAAAAGAGATTATGAGATTTTTGAAGCTTCAAACGGATTAGAAGGCCTGCAGATCGCCACGACCGAAAAACCGGATGTTATTCTGGCCGATATTATCATGCCCGAAATGGACGGATTGGAGCTGATAAACCGTGTGCGTGAACAACCCGGAACGATGTTGATTCCCATCATAGTCATGACTGCGGTGAACAATCTTGAAACTAAGATCAACGTATTCAAGGCCGGTGGAGACGGGCTGCTGATCAAACCTTTTGATTTGCAGGAACTGCAAGTAAGGATTGAGCGCGCGATTCAGGTTTCGCGTAATTTTATGAAACTGACCTACGTGGATTCACTCACCGGCGTATATAACCGGCGTTTTTTTGACGATCGTCTGCCGACGGAAGTTAACCGCACGAGGCGTTATAAACAGCCTCTGGCCCTGGTCATGTTTGACATCGACCATTTTAAAAAATTTAACGATACCTACGGCCATCGCGCAGGGGACTTTGTTCTGTCATCCCTGGCCCAGCACGTCAAAAAATCACTGCGAACGCAGGACATCGTGTGCCGTTACGGTGGCGAGGAATTTACGGTCATCATGCCTATGACGCGGGGAGAAGATGCCGCTATGGTCATGAGCCGAATTCGGGCCGATCTGAATGATCGATTTTTCTACTCGCCGTACGATAAACAGGATTTTAATATTCGTATCAGCGTCGGAATTTCAAGACATCCGGAAGACGGCATGGAAGCCGACGCCGTCATGCGTGCAGCGGACGAGGCACTGTATGAAGCCAAAGAAACAGGGCGAAACAAAGTCGTGCTTTACAATCCGGCTTCCAACATTTTCAAAGATCGTATCAGTAAATTAAAATTCTAATCAACCCTCATTTTCTCCTCCTCGCCCCATGCAGACACTCGAACTCCTCCGTGAAAACTTAGACGTTTTGTACCGTGCAGTTCATGACCATCCGGAGTCTGCTTTGATCGAAGAAACGGGACGAATGGATGACGATGAATATTATTCGGTGTATGAACTTCATGATGAACTTTTTCTGTTTCATTTTTCAAAAAAAACGATCTGTCAACTGATCCTGTTTGAAAACGTTCCCGCGGCTCTTGCATATTTGCGCAAGGTAACACAATCGTAGAAAGATTTTTATGTACCTGTTAGAACTTGTCGAAATCTTTTCCGCCGCACATGCGTTGCGAAATTATCCGGGCGTCTGCGCGCGTATTCACGGCCATAATTGGAAAATAAAAATCGGATTGCGATGTGAAACGACAGATGAAAACGGTATGACCGTGGATTATACGGTGCTAAAAACAATACTGCTGGATCTTATCGCGGAGTTTGATCATAACTTGTTCAATGATCATCCTTATTTCATAAATGTAAATCCGACGTCAGAAAAAATTTGTGAATATTTTTATAATGAATTGGAGAAAAAATTTCCTCCGGCCGTCAAGATGAATTTTGTTCAGATATGGGAAACAGAAAACTTTTCCGTCACTTACAAACGATAATAAAAATTGTTCATTGTGCATTGTCCAATGTTAATTGCTTCATAGCATACATCGCCGATCCCATGATTCCCGCATCGTTCCCGAGTTGTGCCTGAACCACCTGCAGTTGTTTGCGAACCGGTTTCATCACGCGTGACAGCACTTCATCTCCGATTCGTTTGATAAATACCGGCCCTGCGTCCGACATGCCTCCGCCAATGACGATCACATCCGGATTTATTACGTTCACAATACTCGTAAGCCCCGCGCCTAAATACTTCACCATTTGATCGACGATGCGCCCGCATAATTCATCTCCGTGTTTCGCCGCCGCGAAAATTAAGATTGGTGTTATATCGCCCGTCGATTTCAATCCTTGAGTAATAATAGATTCCTCACCTTTGCTTAATGCGTCGACTACGTCCTGCACAATATATTTTGCGCCGACGTATCGCTCGATACAACCGCGATTGCCGCAGGAACACACGCGCCCCTCCGCCTCAACGACGACGTGTCCCAATTCCGCCGCATTAAATACAGCGCCGCGATGAATATTGCCGTCAATAACAATACCGCCGCCGACGCCCGTTCCAAGCGTAATACCGACCACAAACTGTTTTTGACGGCCTGCGCCCGCGATATATTCCCCAAAAGCCATAAAATTGGCATCGTTGTCGGCAAATACAGGCAAATGGATTTTTTTGTTAATGGCCTCTGCGATCTCGGCGCCTTCCCATGCGGTAATATGAATGGTCGGCCCCAGTGAAATGCCTTGTTCGCTATCGATGGTTCCGGGGCATCCGGCACCTGCGGCAGAGATCGTAATGTTTTCTTTCTTTGCGAACATCATACATTCGTGCGCGGCTTCAGCCATCACATTTAATACTTTTTTCCCGCCATCCGACGTTCGACCTGGCGTAAAATTCTTATATACGATTTCTCCGCGGTCAGAAATAATGCCGTATTTCAAATGCGTGCCGCCCAGATCCAATCCTATGGCATATCGGCGGGGTAAATCGTTCTTACTGATCTTATCGTCAAGATAGATAGGCGCCATATGTTTCCCGATCCGTTGTTTTTAAACTTACGATTTTTAGTTTGTTTCTGTTAGAACGAACGTAGCGCTGAATGGTCAGGCGTTCGTCTAAAGTATCCTGATTTTCCATGATTTTTTGTTTATCTGAATCCGTCGATTGAAGGGTTAATTCAATGTCCTGCAATTCGTCTTCCCGAAAAACTTTTTTTAGTAACCCGTCGACGATCAGATAGCCGATATGGTCTTCGGGATCATGGATCATATATTTCTCTTCATAACTTTCCGGAATATCTTTAATCCTGCTTTTTTCGCGGCGCAGAGATTTTCGCAATTCAGTCAGTTCAGGCTTCCTGGCCTCCCGTGATTTCAAAAACAGGTCTATGTTTTCTTTCGTGTCCATATGAGTATAATATGATAATATCGTTTTCGCTTCTTCAATGTGTTCACTGTAGGCCTCAGGATCAATCCCGCCTCCGCATGCGCCGGAACAACCGCCTAATTGATAAGAAAAACAAAACCCTTTTTGATTCCGTCTTGGTTTCATTAGTTCCGGACAGAGTTTTAAATGTTTCTGCGTTTTATCTAAAAGGTATTCAATAAATTTAGCGGATCGAAACGGGCCGACATACTCACCGTCGTCGTCAGTTCGGGAATCAACAACCAACAGTTTTGGGTAAGTGTCGTTTGTTATCTTTACGAACACATACCCCTTTCGCTGAATCTGCTGAACGTTATAAAACGGCTGATGCTTTTTTATCAGGCGTGATTCAAGAATGAGGGATTCGAGTTCACTCGAACATACAATCGCGTCAAATCGTTCCGTATATCGCAGCAACCGCTTTTTCTTCGGAATATCGTCTTCACGTAAATGGCTCAAAACTCTCGATCGGATGTTATTGCTTTTTCCGATATACATAGGCAGATCATTGGCGTCCTTAAACATATAAACGCCTTTGGCCGACGGCAGCTGCATTATCTCCGGTTCAAGCCGTTCGCGCCACTTTTCTGTTTTTTCAAGCGCTCGGGCAAACTTTGTAAAGACATCAACTGCGTTGGGATGATGCAGGTACTTCAACAAAATTTCCGCAGTGGCCATAGCATCACCCAAAGCGCGATGGCGATTCTGA
The DNA here is from genome assembly GCA_016787925.1 of bacterium. GTDB lineage: Bacteria > CLD3 > CLD3 > SB21 > SB21 > SB21. The sequence continues at coordinate 8,342 of JAEUSK010000206.1, forward strand.
ACGTTCACGCCAAAACGTTCTATGAGCGCGTCTAAATTATATTGCTTGTATCCGGGAAATAATTTCCGGCCTAATTTAACCGTGCAAAACCGGTCTTTATAAAATGATTCACCTGCCCGTTCAAATTCCGTCTTGAGGAATTCGTAATCGAAACTCACATTATGGGCTACAAAGAAATTTCCGTCCAGATACGTTTTGATGTCATGAGTAATCTCTTCAAATGGGGGTGCGGCAACAAGATCGCTGTCACGTAAACCGGTGAGCTGCGTTATAAATGGAGGTAATGCAATGGGCGGACGTACCAGGGTTTGATACGATTCCGTAATACACCGGTCTTTGATATTCACAATTCCGATTTCAATAACGTATCCGTTCCGACTGCTGTTTCCCGTGGTCTCAATGTCTACTACGGAAAAGCCTGAGTCGAGATCAAAAATAGGAAGTGATGAAAGTGACATGTAATCGGTGTTTCTTTAAATCTACTTTTCTTAACGCGTATATTCGTACACGCCTCTACCGGATTTTCGTCCGAGCCTTCCTTCTTTGACGTATTGGACCATGAGCGGACACGGTTTGTATTTTTCGCCAAGGGATTTATGAAGATATTCGAGAATACTCAACCGCGTGTCGAGCCCTACCAGATCAACCATTTCAAAAGGTCCCATGGGATGATTTAACCCGAGTTTCAACGCGGTATCGATATCTTTAGCCGACGCCACGCCTTCCTCGAGTAAATAAAAAGCTTCATTGCCGATCACCGCATTGATACGGCTGGTAATAAATCCCGGCGACTCTTTGATCGTAACAATCTCTTTGCCCATTTGTTTGGAAACATCCTGTGTTATCCGGATTGTTTCTTCATCGGTTTCCAGCGCGCGGATGATTTCGATTAATTTCATTTTATGAACCGGATTAAAGAAATGCATACCGATACATTTCTGCGGACGTCCGGTAACGGCGGAAATCTCCGAGATGCTAAGAGAGGACGTGTTGGTTGCAAAAACGGTTTCAGGTTTGCATACTTTATCCATCGCAGAAAAAAGTTTGATCTTGAGTTCAATTTTTTCCGGCGCGGCTTCAATAATAAAATCCGCGTCCCGCACCGCCGACTCAAGATCGTTGTTTAGTTTCAGATGATGAAGCGTTTTGTCTTTTTCTTGAGCCGTTATTTTCCCGAGTTCAATACCTTTATCCAGATTTTTTGTTATCGTTGCAAGCCCTTTATCCAATGCTTCTTTGGAAATATCGTTCAACGTTGTTTCAAATCCGGCCTGCGCGGCAACGTGGGCAATTCCATTACCCATAATACCTGCGCCGATAACGGTAATTGTTTTAACGCTCATCCACACTCCTTCTTGTGCCATAGCACGAACGCACTATGAACTTGCCGTAAATTCATTTCACAGCGCGTTACAGACTATTTTGTAAAATAGAGAACTAAAGTTTATTTTCTTTGTGCCGTTTTTCGATCATGCCCGCATAATCCAGAATCGCCGACATCTGTCCGCCGGCATGAATTCCCGCTTCTTCCAGAACTTTGGCGCCGGAACCGCTTCCGAGGTAATGCCCTTTTCTGAACGGATACAGCGTGCGGCGGAGGCCTTCTTCGGAACGAATCCACTTATACATAGTCGGTAATGTGAAATCCGACATACCAAAAGCATGCGTGCGCAATTTCTCAGAAAATATTTCTTCCTGTTCGTCATCCGGCAATAGGCCGAATAATTCCGTGCTGGCAACATAGTACACATTCATGTTTATACCTTTAGCGTCCAACTTCTCCAGCACTTCGCTGACGAAGATCGTTGCAACGCCGTTGCCCTGCAGCACCAGTGTTCCGTGATATTCATTGGCGCTCATATCCGCTTTGCGCAGCGCGTACACGCCTTTGATCGCGGCAGATGCATCGGGCAGTTTCATTTTAACCCGATCGACGATAATATCTTCCGGGCGCGTTACAAACGGCGCTAAAACGGCAGGTTGTTTTTTCAATCCTTCAACCATTAAATGCCATATTTCACAAGCGTCCCATGGCGTCAGCGTGATCAATTTGCCTTTTGGAAAACCTTCGCACAAGAGCTGCAGAGGCTGCGGATCGGCATGCGTCGGGCCGTCTTCGCCCGTTTTCGGGCCGGCGTGGCCGTTCAATATGATCCATGTTCTGAAGGGTTGTCCTGTAATTTCCCATTGATTCTGCTGGCCGATGGAATGCGTGCGCGCCGCCGTATGTTCCATCGCGGTAACAAATGCGGAATACGACGCCGTGACGCCGACATGATTTCTATAACTGGATAATCCCGACATAAAACAACCCATCGCATCTTCGCATATACCGCCGACGGGAATCAGACGTGAACCGGGATTTGTAAACGCATTATAGAATCCTTGCGGGAAATCTTTGTTGATCGCGCTCAGGCTGGTGGAGCCGAATAAGTCCGCTGCAGTGCCAATAAATGCGCCGCCGGTTTTTTTGTTCAAATAATTAATAACCGACATAACCTGTCCGCGTAAAGTTGCCGCTGAACCGGGCTTTAGTTTTAATTCATCCGGCGCTGTTGCAGATGAAATCGCGTCGGCGTACAGTTTTTCAATTTCAGGCGCATCGGCGCGAATTGTTATATTTCGTTTTTCCAGACGTTCTTTTGCGGCGGTCAGTTTATCGGAGGCTTTCTTCGCGATATCAGGATGCTGCTCGATCACCTTGCGTACCATTAACAACGAATCCCAGAAGTTTTGTTCAATAGACACGTTATTCTTGTCCCCGGTAAATCTCGGGATTTGGACATTGAACATTTGTTCAAATTCGCTGACAAATTTATAATATTCCTCCGAACAAAATTTATGTCCGGCGCCGTGAGATGCTTTTCCCGTAATGCCGTAGGACCACCCCTTGACCGTTCTGTAAACGATCGCTGTCGGCTGTTTGCTATCAAGCGAATACGCCAATTTCTGAGCAGCGAATATCTGCTGGAAATTATGTCCTTCCGGAGCGTAAATGACATTCCAGTCGTGAAGGTACAGGAGTTCGCGCGGATCCCACTGGACGTAATCGCCCGGTTTATCATCTTCCGCCGTGCAGCGGTCGGAATCGATAGTCGATTGATTCCAATCGACATGCAAAATTACGTTATGGAGTTGCGCCGTTGCAGCCGCCGGTAATGCTTCGTGTACGCGGCCTGGCGTCATGCCGCCTTCGCCTTCGATAATATTCACCATCGGCGGATTATCCGGGAACATATCCAGCGCGCCCAATGCAAGGCCGAGCGACGCAGGTAAACCAATACCGCTCGGGCCGGTTGCCGTTTTTACAAACGGGACCACGCAGGACGGGTGGCCGTCAAGCGCTTTAGAATGAAATTGATTAAAGAGCGGCGTTTCCTGCGTGGGGTTTCGGCGGAAGCCCAACAGATCCTCTAACCGTAACTGCCTTTTTTCTCCGGCAAGAAGTTTAGGATTTCCATGGCGGATCAATTCGTTTCGCAATGCCCACATCGCATAAAGGCCCATCGCTTTATGTCCGGCGGCATAAGCAATCATATCATTCTCAAAAATATCAGGCTTGGAAAAATCATAGTCCATCATGTTATATAACAAGCCTTCGACAATCCGGCCGGACGAAAGGCTTCCGCCCGGATGGCCGGATAGCGGAACGAAATTATACAATATCCCGCATACCGTTCGATACATTACGTCCAGTTTTTCAAAAAAAACTATTTCCTCTTGGGTAAGTTCAGATCCTTTTTCTTTCATAATGTCAGATACATTATAAAATACGCTGCGGCGGGGGCGTAAACTAAAAGGCAATGTTTTCGCACCGGCAAATTCATTTCGACGTTTCATACCGTATACTCCTCTAACAGACACCTGTGTTGATTTTAAGTACTTCTATTTTTCTTGCGAATCCTTACGAAATCGTTTAATTTCTTTTATGCCAACCAAAACCGCCAATCGTAACATATCTTTGCGCAGTTCCGAAAGAAAAAAAGACGAATTCGCAGAAGAATATAATGAATTTGAAAGCATACCGCAAAAGCAATTTACAACAACGACAAAAGGACGAAGTTCAGGTTTTAATCCGCCAAACCGATTCGATGATTTTCATTTTGAAAAAACAGAAGAGGATATTACAAAGGAGGACATCGAACGAAACGTTAAGACAGAATTCATCCGGGATAATACAAAAACTATCCTGTCAAAAAACGATTCGCCGGATATTCCGTATACGTACAGCATCAATCCTTATCGCGGTTGCGAACATGGTTGTATTTACTGTTATGCGCGGCCTTCGCACGAGTATTTAGGTTATTCATCCGGCCTGGATTTTGAAACGAAAATTCTGGTGAAGTACGATGCGGCCAAGCTTTTAGAAAAAAAGTTTTTAGATCCAAAATGGAATGCTGAACCAATCTGCTTATCCGGCAATACCGACTGCTATCAGCCGGCAGAGCGTAATTTCAAGATCACACGCGATCTTCTGCAGGTTTTCCTGAAATTTAGGAATTCCATGCGGATCATAACAAAAAATTTCCTTATTACACGGGATATTGATATATTGAAAGAGTTGGCAGAGCTTCATCTGGCCCATGTCGTCATTTCTATTACGACTCTCGACCAAGATTTATCTCGCCGCATGGAACCTCGGACCTCGATCCCATCACAACGTCTTGAGGCCATTGCATTGCTAGCTAAGCATAATATTCCTGTCGGCGTACTGGCTGCGCCGATCATTCCGGGCCTTAATGATCACGAGTTACCTGAAATTCTGCGCCTCGCTGCAGATGCAGGAGCTACGACGGCCGGATATACGGTAATTAGGCTGTCGCATGCTTTAAAAGAATTGTTCAAAGACTGGCTTGAACGGGAGTATCCTGATAAGTATAAAAAGATTATCCACTCCATTCAGGATGTTCGCAACGGCAAACTCAATAACACGGAATGGGGCAATCGCATGCGGGGCGAGGGACAGATGGCGGAATACGTTGCCGCTTTGTTCAAAACGTTCTCCGAAAAGTACGGATTGAACAAAAAGCCAAACGAAAACAAACCCGTCCCCTTTTTACGCGGTAATTCAGATCAAGTAAACCTGTTTGATTAAGCGATGAGATGGGCCGTACGTCAGTAAACTAAGAAATCATTTTTTGCATTTCACAAAGGATCCGATATTATGACGGAATACTTTCTACTGATCATAATCATTTTTGTTCTTGCAGCCGCGATTATCTTTCTGGTTTATGTGCGGCATCAGCGAGTTTTAAATGATACCCGTAAGATGTATGAATTACAGATTGAAGAGATCAAGAAAAGACAAGAACAGCAGTTGTATGATCGAACTTTTGATTTGAAGTTACTAGCGAAGAGCCTGAGGGAAAAGAAAGATGAACTTGAGAAAATTAATGTGATCGTCAAGTCGATTAATTCTGAAATGAATTTCGTCGGTTTCCTGAATACGATTCTCGATCAATCGAAGGTCATCAAAGGGCTTGAACGGGCGCGCGTGCTTGTGTACGACAAAGACAATGATGTGTTTAAATACAAAGTTGCCAAAGGCTGGGATATGGAACAACTAAAGTCCATTGAAATGTCGCCGGCCGAAGTTGAAGACCTGTTTATCAGGGATTCAGAGGAAATCTACCAGGATATTTTTCTTGTAAAAAAATTAGTTCAGCATAGCGATCAATTGCCGTCGCCACGTTCGATGGTTGTTCTGCGGGTCAAAGTCAAGGAGATTGTGGAAGGTTATCTTTTCTTTGACAACATGCAAAGCGATGAGGCATTTGACGAACATGACAAACAGCTTCTGCATAACCTCAAAGAACATATTATTTCTGCGTTTTTAAAGACAAAAATCCTTGAAGAACTTAAAAAACTTAACGAGGCAAAAAACGAATTTCTTGGCGTGGTGGCTCACGATCTTCGAAACCCGTTGGGCAATATTGCCAATTTTGCAAAACTTCTTTTGATGGACATTGAAATGGATTCGCTCGACCTGACCAACGCAAAGAAAATGCTCGATCGTATCAACCAGTCCTCTAAGAATCTGGTCGAAATTGTCGGCGGCTTACTCAACCTCTCCGCCATTGAATCCGGTAAGATCACCCTGAATCTAAAGAAAGAAAAGGTCGATTCCATTCTAAGTGAATGCGAGGAGGTTCATAAAAATGCGGCACAGAACAAGAACATCCAACTGATAATCGAGAAAAATAAATCGCTGCCGGAAATTGCGGTTGATAAACTCCGCATAATGGAAGTGTTTGACAATCTGATCAGCAATGGAATTAAATACTCTCACTCCGGCGGACGCGTACGAATATACTGCGAAGCCAACGCAAAAGAGGTCATTACGCACGTTGAAGACACGGGGCAGGGTCTGACGGAAGAAGATTTACAGAGTATTTTTTCAAAGTTTACCCGCCTTAGCTCCAAGCCAACTGCCGGTGAATCGAGTACCGGCCTCGGCCTGTCCATTGTGAAAAAGATCGTTGAAATTCATGGCGGACGCGTATGGGTTCAAAGTACCAAGAATGTCGGCTCTACTTTTAGTTTTTCAATTCCCATCGAGAATAATTCCGCGCAAGCCGTTTGATTTTTCTGAATACCCACCATAGAGGTACAGAGAACACTAAGAAACACAGAACTTATTCGATAGAAACAATTAAACACCAATGACTGGTGAATCTCGGCGTTTTCTGCATCCCTGTGGTAAAATTAATAACATCTGGATAGCACAAACTTTTAACATATCACATGGCCATGAAGAAGATCTACTGGTCTGGCAGTCTTCAATCTTTAATAAAAAAATATCGCGGGCGTAAACATCCTCTTGATTACCAGAACCGATATCAATTAACCGTAATGGTCATTCTCGCGGCGCAGGATACGGATAAGCATGTTAATGAAATTGCAAAGGACTTTTTCAAAGCGTACCCGTCGATGAAGGAACTCGCCATGGCAGAACCGGCTGATTTATATCCTTATCTCAGCAAGGTCAGAAATTTTAGAAACAAATGTAATTGGCTGGCCAAGTTAGCTAAAACGGTTGGCACAGACGAACAAATTCCATCCACGATGGAAAAGTTGACGGAACTTTCCGGAATTGGAAGAAAATCGGCAAATGTGATCATTCGAGAGTCCGGCGGGGAAGCTGACGGTATCATTGTCGATTTACACGTAGTGCGGGTCGCGCCGCGGCTTGGTGTTGCGGTTGGCGATAAACCGGATAAGATCGAAAAACAATTGATGGAAGCCTTGCCGAAAAAAATGTGGAGCGAAATCGGAATGGCTATTTCATTCCTCGGCAGGGAAATATGCCGTCCAACCAACCCGAAATGCGAAGAGTGCGTGATGAATCCGGTATGCGTTTATTTTAATTCGGAGATAAAGGGGAAGTAATTAAGAAAATAAGGCGGAATTACTCTGCCACAATTTCCCCGACCACAAACGGCTGTTCTTTTTTATTCTTCAGAATACGCTGCGTTTTATCAACATCTTTCTTATCTACGATTAAGATCATTCCTACACCGAGATTGAATGTTCGGATCATGTCGGAGTAAGGCACATTGCCAAGCCGATGAATCAATTCAAACACAGGCAAAACATTCCAGGAATCCCAATCCAACGCCATTTTTAATTTTTTTGGTACGACGCGCATCGTGTTTTCAAATATACCTCCGCCCGTAATGTGCGAGATACCTTTGACGTCGACCTTCTCCATGACGGCGGACACGGGTTTCAAATACGATTTATGCACCTTCAGTAATTCTTCGCCGACCGTACAGCCCAATTCGTCAATATGCGAATCAAGTTTAAATGTATTTAACAACACTTTCCTTGCCAGTGAATAGCCGTTGGTATGTAATCCTGAAGAATACACGCCGATCATGACATCGCCTTTTCGTATGGATGCGCCGTTGATCAATTTTTTCTTTTCGGCCACGCCCACGATAGTTCCTGACATATCATATTCCCCATCCGCATAAAACCCGGGCATCTGCGCTGTCTCGCCGCCGATCAGCGCGCAACTGTTCTTCTTGCAGCCGCGCGTCAGTCCCTCAACGATTTGCATGATCACCGTGTCGCTCACTTTGCCCAAGCCGAGATAATCCAGAAAGAAAAGCGGTTTGGCTCCGCAGGCTAAGATATCATTGACGCAGTGATTAACGAGATCTTCGCCGACGGTATCGTGTTGCTGCATCATGATCGCAATTTTGAGTTTAGTTCCTACCCCGTCTGCGCTTGAGACCAGCACAGGCTGCTTATAATCTTTTTTTCTGAGTTCATAGAACCCGCCGAACAGCCCGATCTCAGACAATACGTTTTTATCGTACGTTTGGCGGACCATTTTTTTAATGCGGTCTTTTACGGCATTCCCTTTGTTAATGTCAACGCCCGTATCTTTATACGTGATGGTTAAATTCACTGCTCTTCTCCAAACTATTTTGTGACTGCGATCTTTACTGTTCGCGTTATTTTCTTACTACTAGTAATGCTTTTTGCCGTAATCTTGGCAAGATATACCCCGCTTTGAATTTTTTTCAAATTCCATGACACTTCATTATCCGTTTGGGTAATACCGCTTCCGTTCAGAGTTTGCACAAGGTCGCCGGCCATATCAAAAATGTGTATTTTCACACTTGCGGGCTCGGTTAAAAAATACCGGATCGTGGTGGTGCCTCCACGCGCAGGATTAGGATAATTGTATGCGCTTGCTTTTGGAATCAGATCTCCGGTCATAGGCGTGAGACTGTTTTGTTCGCGCGAAAGGGATGAGTTCCCTGCGTCATATGCATATTGGCCCCATTTTATTTTGGAGGCATTGTACGTCGCTGTCAAATCCCAAACGTATACAAAACCGTCTTCGCTTGCAGTTGCAATCTCCACATCTCCGTCATTGTCAATGTCCAGCAAGGCCGGCGTCGATAAGATCGGTTTACCGGTTGCCACTGGAAATCCTGATAATAATTTCCCCGTAGTTTCATACGCATAAATATTTCCGTTAGGCGTGCCGACAATAAGATCAGATTTGTTATCACCGTTCACATCACCAACCAATACGGTTGATACAATAGTTCCTGTAGGTTTTGTTACATCAATCGTAATCGGAAAATTGGTCACTAAAGTTCCGTTATGATTGTAAGCGTAAATTTTATTATTACCCGCAAAAAGTATCTCTAAATATCCGTCATTATCAATATCGGCTAGGCTTGGCGGAGACGATATAGATTCAGGAAGCAGGGATGTAAATCCGGTTGAGCCTCCAAGAAAGGATTGCATTGCATTATCGTGAATTAGAATAGCGGTTTTACTTCCGTTTTGCAATAGATCGCCGACGGCTATCGTGTTTGTTGAGGCAGAAGTAAAAGTCGCTACCGTAGCGAATGAGATTGGATTTATATTAACGGAATAAATGCCGCTGGAAGTAACGGCAATCACAGAGTCGTTATTTAGGACAGCAATATTGAGAACAGCTCCCGGGAGAACAATTGTTCCCGTTGATACTCCGTTGTTATCTAATACTATCACTTTCCCGCTGTTCGTTCCAAAAATAATTTCCTTAGCGTCAGTAATAACCGGTGGTGTTGTGATCTCATCGCCGGACATGTTGTAAACGAATATCGAATCGGCAAAACCATCAACTGGGGTTACGTCTGTCGCTTTCCATGCATAGACTTTACCGCCTTTAGAAACTGCAACGACGTCCAGTTTTCCGTTATTATCAAGATCAACAAGTGCGGGCGAATATAGTATAGAGTCCGACGCCTGGACAAATAGTGCAACCTGATAAACAATGGTGTCTTTGCCAATTCCTTTGTAAACGGCCGTATAATTATTGCTGATCACTTTCCCGCCGCCGCTTGTCCATGCATAGATTTTTCCATCTGTGCCGGCGGCTACAATTTCGTTCTTCGCATCGCCGGCGATATCTCCAAATTTAATAGAATTATTCCCGATGTGAGACCCTGTAAATCTTGGAAATCCTTTCTGCAAAAGCGACGTCCGAAGATTGAATGTCATGATTTGCTGAATCGGGCTGATCTGCGTAATGTGAATTCCTGAATTAGCCCGGCCGTTGGACAGGGTGTTCGGAACCGATGTCGGCGTCAAAAAAACTGAATCCACTTTATTATTATAAAATGCAAATCCTTCGTTGCCTTTATAAAAATAATCAAAACGGTTGCCCGGATCGATATCCGTTCCAAATAAACTTGATACTCCAAAACCAATATCCTGGCTGCCGGACCCTTCGACAACCTTAACACCTCTGCGGTACAGATCGTTATTGATCGAGTTGGTTTCTATCTTTTGTGAAATGATATTTTCATCGATGTGCCATACCAGAAGCCCGTTACCGGGCTGGCCGCTGTCGTACTCATCTACTTTTGTAATGACTTTGGTGTCAGGTGATCGCTCAATGCCGGCCATATACACGGTATCAATAGTGGTTGTACCGTCGGAATTGTTGATCGTGTCAAACCGAGAGATGACTTCGGGTGAAAGAGCGTTGCTGATCACATCCCGCTGTTTGTTTTCGATCAAAAAATATTCCGATGCATTGATTGGAATTTTCAGGATCGTGTTTTGTCCGGCGAGTTTGCGGGGATAGAGATGAATATCAAAACTATCTGAAACGATTACGGGCTCTGCCCAGCCCATATAAATTTTTGTCCACGGATCGGGTTCTGCCGGTATCAATCCTTCGCCGTTAAATGCGCCTTGATCTTCGAGGCCAAAATAGCCGATTCCCGCAGAACCGGTTTCAGTATTAAACAGATCCGGCATGCCGAGCTGACTTCCGAAATTAGCGATCAGTATTCCCGATAATCCGAGTTCTTTGAAATTTTCAGTTCCAAGTACCGGGTCAATAAAAGACTGGCTCTCTGTTTCAGGAACGACAACGCCGTCGGTTACAAATAATGAGCTCCCATTAACCGGAACGCCTTGATAAGTTTCGCCAAAACGCGTCCTCAGCAATTGATGTGACACGTAACGCGAAGAAAGGTCGTTGGTGGTCAGGTTGTCTAAATTAATATCCTCACCTGCGCCGGCATGAAATATTATAACATAGTCATATTCTGAGAAATCTATTGTGTCGGACATATCGGCTTGAGTCACCGCATCGGCAAAAAATTCAGCCAGTCTTTTATCCCGCGCCTGCGGCTTACCGCGAATACCGTAATATTCCATCAGTTTTGTAAGCGTATACGCCGCTGTGTCGCCGTCCGGCTTTACCGTATAGTCAATATCCAGCTTGCCGTCCGATACATCAAAGAAATAATTCTTCATTGATAAAAGCTGATCTTCGAAATATCGTTTATTATGCGGCGCCGGATCGATAGTCCGAATCGCGCGCTGATCACGTAAATCAAAATGGCCGTTGCCGGTAGTCCGCTCCTTATCCGGAACCTCTTTCTGAAACTGCACCCGCAAAGCGAGAACTTTAACCGTTGCAGAAACAGCTTTCTTTGTGAGGCGTTCGGATGATCGTGTGAGTTGTCGAAATAGTTTTCCTTCGTCCGTATGCTGAGAATAAAGAAATTCACACGTAAAAGTAAAAAAGCTTATAAGAAAAAAGATATGCTTCATCTGTTTATTTTTGTTCCTTCGAGACGGCTTCGTATGCTATGTGTATTAAAAAAAAACCGAATCAGCTCCGTGGTGGAATTGATTCGGTTTAAAATCTAAGATCTTTCTAAAAATTAGAAAGTTAAACCAATGCTGTAAAACTGTGATCCATCACGCGGATTAAAGCTGCTTCCAAGGTTGGTCGTATATGCAAAATCAATTCTGAATAGCGAATACTTAATTCCCGCGCCAAAATTAAGATCATACAACTTTCCCGCAAAATCAAGCGACATTCCGCTCCGCAATGCCAGGAAATCGGAATACGTATATTCCGTGCCGAAATTATGTCCGAGACGGTGCCATCCATTGTCAACCCACGTGGTGAAAACGGCTTTATATAATGGATCGGCGCCGTTTCTTCGGCCACGCACAATTTGACGATTGATCTCGTAAGCAACCAGCACGTTATTGTATTCGGACTTGAATACAGGATAAGAAAGTCCGATCCTCATATTTGTCGGCAATGGATCCGCCTGTTTTTCGTCTGCATAGGCTATTTCAGGTCCGATATTCGCCAAGCTGGCTCCGAAGGTCAGATCACTTATGAAAAAATTCTTTTTCATGACGCCGACATCTATGGCGACCGAACTGCCGATACCTTTTTCTGTTTCCGCAGTCGAGCCTTTGTCGGAGAGTTTACTGTAGATAAATTTCAGATTACCGCCGACGCCCAAGTCCGGACTTAATTTCATCGCATAGGTGCCTCCAACGGCAATATCGTAACTTGTGATTCGTCCGTTTTCATTGCCTAAGGCATCCGTTGCAATCTGCTCGCCAAGATTCAAAAACGTGAAATTGAAACCAACTATTCCGAAATTTTCAATATTCCAGATAATCGAACCGTAATCATAAAAAATATCGTTTAGGTTGAACTGCGGCAGCCAGTTGACATGCATGAACTGCACATTACGCGGTTGTTCCGGCGTAGTAAGAAAACTCACTGCCCCTGGGTTCCAATAGATCGCATTCGCATCATTGGCCGTCGAAACGCCCGTTTCTCCCATTCCGTTATGACGCGCGCCCGGCGGAATCAAAAGAAAAAGTACGCCGGCTTCGCTGGTCTGGGCGGCGATCTGAGCGGACGGAAGCAATGGAACGGCTAAGCTAAAAACAAGCAGTAGGACAAAATATTTACAACTGTTGACGATTTTAAACATAAATTAACGACCTCCCTTAATAAGGCACTATGGTTACAATTATTCAATAACGTTCTAGCAATACAGCCGATAGACACAAATCCTTTCGTTGAGTATTTATAATAACCAAGTTAGCGAATTATTACAAGTTGAATCTCTATCTGAATGCGCATCCAGATAGAACAGTATGAGACGTTTGATCGATTTCTAAGTTTCAATTCCGTATCAAATTACGATCAAAAACTCCTTTGAAGTTCCAGCGGTTCATGGGAAGGGGTAAATTGTGTTGTAATATACATATTTAATCGAAACCAGTCAAGAAATTCGTTTGGGATTCGGCCTCATGTCCTTATAACTATGGGGTAAAATGAAGTGACATACTTCGCCGATCAGCAAATGCTCTGAACGTTCCTGAAAATTGTCTTGCTTAAATAGCCTGCTCATAATATATTCACGGGGTTTTCAAAATGCTGTCAGGTCTTAAATATTCGGGTAAATAATGGAGTTAAAAAGCCGTCATTTGCTTGGCCTTAAAGGCATGAGCAAAGAAGAGATCGAATTGATCTTAGAAACGGCTGTTTCCTTTAAAGAGGTTCTAAACCGCCCCGTTAAGAAAGTTCCCACACTTCAGGGATTTACAATTGTAAATCTGTTTTTCGAACCATCTACCCGCACTCGGATTTCCTTCGAATTAGCTCAAAAAAGATTGTCCGCCGATACGATTAACTTTGCCTCATCCGGCAGCAGCACATCGAAAGGCGAGACGCTGAAAGACACCGCGCAAAATATAGAATCAATGAAGATCGATATGGTTGTGATCCGGCACGCATCGGCCGGCGCTCCGGCATTTTTGTCTGAACGTCTCAAATCCAATATCATTAATGCCGGCGACGGGCAACATGAACATCCGACCCAGGGGCTCCTGGATATTTTTACGCTAACAGAAAAATTTGGTGATATCAAAGGTCTGCACGTCGTCATCCTTGGCGACATTACCCACAGCCGTGTTGCACGATCAAATATTTACGGACTCAAAGCGCTCGGCGCCGACGTTGCGGTATGCGGCCCGCCAACTTTGATTCCACGGCATTTGGAAGAGCTGGATATTAAAGTGTACCATCATCTGGACGAAGCTATTCAGAATGCGGACGCGCTCAACGTCCTTCGCATACAGTTAGAACGTCAGACTTCGGGGCTGTTTCCGTCGGTCCGGGAATACCACCGCACGTTCGGCGTGACTAGGGAAAAACTAGCCAAATCAAAAAAAGCCATAACCATTATGCATCCCGGGCCGATCAATCGGGGCGTGGAATTGGACAGCGATGTGGCGGACAGCGAACATTCCGTTATTCTCGACCAGGTCCTCAATGGCGTCGCTATACGCATGGCGGTATTATATCTCCTCAGTTCAAAAAAATAAAAGGAGCACCACGTGCACTCAATTTTAGTGACGGGCGGAGCCGGATTTATTGGAAGTAATTTCGTTCGATTCATGCTGAAAAAATATCCGTCGTATCGTATCATTGTGCTTGATGCGCTTACGTATGCCGGTAATCGCGAGAACTTGTCCGATCTTGAAAAAGATTCCCGATTGACGTTCTATCACGGCAATATCTGCGACCGCACGGTGGTTGACAATCTTGTTTCCCATGTGGACGCGATTATTAATTTTGCTGCAGAAACGCATGTGGACCGTTCAATCCACGAAGCCGACTCTTTTGTTCAGACCGATGTTCTCGGCACGCTGATCCTTCTTGAAGCTGCAAGAAAATATAAGATCGAGCGGTACCTGCAGATTTCCACCGATGAAGTATATGGATCCATCGAACAAGGCGCATTCACTGAGGAACATCCGCTTGCGCCGAATAGCCCTTATTCCGCCAGTAAAGCCGGTGGAGATCTGATGGTTCGCGCACATTATAAAACCTTCGGCACGCCGACACTGGTTACACGTGCGTCCAATAATTATGGGCCCTTCCAGTATCCGGAAAAACTTATTCCGTTTTTTGTTACCAATGCGATCGACGACATTCCACTTCCGCTGTACGGAGACGGAATGAACATTCGCGACTGGCTTTATGTCGACGATCATTGTGAAGGCGTGGATCACGTTCTGCACCATGGCGTAATTGGCGAAACTTACAATATTGGTGGAGGGAATGAAAGAACGAACATAGATATTACGCAAATCATTCTAAAAACATTGAATAAACCCGATACCCTGATTAAACGCGTTGCCGACCGGCCTGGTCATGACAGGCGTTATGCCGTGGATACAGGAAAAATTGAAAAACTCGGTTGGAAACCCAGGTTCCGGTTTGAGGACGCGGTTGAGGAAACCATCCAATGGTACGTCAAGAACGAGTCGTGGTGGAGAAAGATCAAAGAAAAGCAAAAAGCGTATCAGGAATTTTTAAAGAAAAACTATGAAGATCGAAAATAACGGATTATATTCTGTATAATATATTACCTACTTATTTATGGCTGACAAAAATCAAAAATCTTTAGAAGAACTCATCAAAAGCGTCGAAATATTTGACGGCCTTGAGACACGCGATATTAATAAGGTTCTGAAAGTTGCGATCGGGAAGAAATATGAAAAAGACGAAGTCATCTTTCATGAAGGCGATTTAGGAGATTGTTTTTATCTGATCATCGATGGCAGCGTGCGGATAGAAAAGAAAGTGAAAGACGACAAGATCGAATCCGTTGCCACTCTGAAAACAGGCGACTATTTCGGCGAGATGTCCTTGCTCGACGGAGAACCAAGATCGGCTTCAGTCATTGCCAACGAGACCAGCAAACTTCTGGAGGTGAAAAACAGCCATTTTATTAAGATTGTGATGAACGATGATAATTTTGCCCGTAAAGTGCTGTGGGCTTTTTGTATTACGTTTGCTAAACGATTACGCGCAACAAATACCCTGCTTGGGCAATTTGATAAGAAGTAGTTCTACTGAAAACCCAATGCAATACTGATCCGGTGAGTAGCGCCAAGTGAATTTGAAAAGGGCATATAACCGTAATCCACGCTGATGCTCTGAACCTTCATTCCGATTCCTGCCGATATACCTCTCGCCTTATATCCTAATTGATATCCTCCACGAACGAAACAACGATCTTCATATCCATATTCCATACCGACGTGCGTTCGTATTGACTCCGCAAAAAATTTTTCCACATCGACCGCAACCGACAAAGTGTTTTTCGACGCGGGATTCTTTAATATGTCGTAAGAAGAGCCCACGCGCATGCTTGCCGGAAGTTTTACTTTTTCATCTATAAATTTCCCGGAATATCCAATATTGGATATCATAAGCCCGGCCCGCCAACGATCGTCTAAATCAGCGTTTGACGAATATTTGATACGGTACCACGCCCCAAAATCGAATGCAAATGCTGAAACGCTGCTTTGAATTCGCTCGTAAATATATTTTGACGTGATACCGACGGATAACCTTTCATTCATTTTCCGCGCGTAAGACAATCCCAATGCCAGATCGTGGGATGAGAAATAGGCGGTCGGGTTTTCAGATGGAATGTCGCGCTGCTCGATGTCTTCAACGCCGGTGGAAATATACTGGAGAGCAAACGCATTATTACCGTAAACAAATTTTGCCGCGCCGAAATTGTGCTGAATTCCATCAATCCAGCGGTTGTACGTAAAAATGACGCTGTGATTTTCCGATTGAATTAGCCCGGCCGGATTCCAGAATGAGGCTGTAGCGTCTGTGGCAGTGGCGGTAGCCGTTTCACCCATTCCCGCAGCCTTTCCACCAATACCAATCTTTAGAAATGCAAAACCGGTTTCCCCGCCGCCGGCAAACAGGAAACCGGAAATATGAAACAAAAAAACAGAGATCAGAAAACTTTTTCTCATGCGATCTTATTTTCTAATGGAAAAGTCATGATAAAGCGTGTCCCGCCGCCCTGATGACTTTGCGCCTCGATCTTTCCTCCATGGGCATCTACGATATTTTTTACAATTGCAAGCC
>JAEUSK010000218.1 GCA_016787925.1 bacterium
ACATCTTTCAGCGAGCGCGAACCGTAACCCTTGGCTTCTGAACTCCTCTTACGCGATCCGAAACGGGCCATTTTTTTATCCAAATTGCTTTCCCCATCCAAACCCATTTCGCTATACGATCCGCTTTCTTTCTGCCAACGTGTGACCTCCGCAGGAATCTCGCCAATAAACCGCGATTGATAACTCGTAAAAACACTGTTGAAGCGCATACGGCGCTTGGCAAATGATAAATAGAGTTCTTTTTGCGCTCGTGTCACGCTAACGTAAAATAGACGACGCTCCTCCTCAAGCTGATGGTCATTTTCTATAGAATTTTCGTGAGGGAATAAACCTTCTTCCACGCCGGCGACTATCACCACAGGAAATTCCAGGCCCTTTGAACTGTGAATCGTCATGAGTGACACCGCATTTTTGGTTTCATCCAATTGATCAATATCCGTCACGAGGGCAACTTCTTTCAAAAACGCATCCAGCATATTTTCTTCGTTTTCATGAGGATCGAATCTCATTGAAAATTCACCTATAGCGGTCATTAACTCCACGATGTTTTCGTACCGCCCGATCGATTCGATCGTGTTTTCCTGTTTGAATATTTTTAGAAGGCCGATCTCTTCAATGAGAATACGAACCCATTCGCTCAAGGACATTTGTTCTTTTAATTCTCGGTATTTTTGAACAAGGTCGGTGAAGTGCTGCACACTTGCGATCGCCCGCTCGTGCAGCCAGCCTGCGCCGAATTGCCGTGCATGCAGCAGCGTCTCAAACAAGGTCAGACTTTGCGCCTCAGAAAATCCTTCCAGCCGTTCCAGCGTCGTCTTCCCAATTCCGCGCGTCGGATAATTGATGATTCTTTTCAAGCTGATGGCATCCGATGGATTGGCGATCAACTTCAAGTACGATAAAATATCTTTGATCTCTTTTCGTTCGTAGAATCGAAGTCCTCCGACGATGATATACGGTATAGTATATTGCCGCAGGGCTTCTTCCAGAACCCGTGATTGCGCATTGGTGCGATAAAGAATCGCACATTCTGAGAATTTTCTTTTGTGCGTATGAATTTCACTCTGAATGATCCGGGCAATCGAACGCGCTTCCACACGATCGTCACTGCACTCCAGCACGGTAACGAGCGATCCTTCAGATTTCTGCGTCCAGAGGGTTTTGTCCGTACGCAGGATATTATTCTTTACAACTCCGCTTGCCGCTTTTAAGATATTTTGAGACGAACGGTAATTTTGCTCAAGTTTGAATACCTTTGCATTCGGGTACTCTTTTTCAAAATTCAAAATATTGCCGATATCCGCATGACGCCATCCATAGATGGACTGGTCATCATCGCCGACTACGCAAATGTTTTTGTACTTTACAGCCAGCATGTTCATCAGAAGATACTGGGCGCGATTAGTATCCTGATACTCGTCGACGTGAATGTATCGAAATTTTTCCTGGTAGAACTGTAGAACGTCAGGATACGTATTGAACAATTCAATAGGCTTGATGATTAGGTCGTCAAAATCGAATGCATTCGATTTTTTTAGGCGGCGTTCATAATCTTCATATATCATCGCGGCCTTTTCATCGATCGGGTTGTCGGCGGTTCTTTTTACATGCGCAGCGGATTCAAACGTGTTTTTTGCGCGTGTGATTTTGGCCCGCATAAGATTGGGCGAATAGAGTTCCTGCGAAATATTCAGAAATTCCATGGATGCTTTGACGACATTAAGTTGATCCTCTGCATCGTAAATGGTATAGTTTTTTGAATAGCCGATTTTATCCGCCTCAAAACGCAAGATCTTTCCAAAAACGGAATGAAATGTACCGATCCATATCTTGCGGCTTTCGGCGCCGACCAATCGGTCTATACGGCTTTTCATTTCTTCCGCCGCTTTGTTCGTAAACGTAACGGCAAGAACGTAAAATGGGCTGACGTTTTCGACATTCACAAGATAAGCGATCCGGCGCGTAAGCACGCTGGTCTTGCCGCTTCCGGCGCCCGCCAAAACCAATACCGGCCCTGACGTAGACTGAACGGCTGATTTCTGAACGTCATTTAAACCTTGAAGAATGGCGGCGGCTGACAAATAAATACTCCTGATAAGCGAAACATTTGAGACTTTCGTACTTCTTCTAAAAGCACGCCCAATGTATAAAAGCGCGATTTTAAAAGCAAGCATTCTCCCTAATAAAAAATCCCGAATGAATCGGGATTTTAGTATTGAAAGTAATTTACGGCCATGATTACCGCACTATCAGCACCTTTGTTGTTGCCTTAACTCCCGGCGCTTTAAGTACGGCTATATAAACGCCATTTCTAACTTTTTGGCCGTTCATGTTCTTGCCGTCCCATTCAATTGTTGAGATGATGCTCGGTGCAACAGGACCATTACTTTGTAGCTTGCGTACCAAGTTGCCGGCTAATGTGTAAATTTCTATGTGGGCATCGCCGCTTGATGTAGCTATGAAACGGAACTTTGTCAAAGGTTTCGAACCGCTACCAAATGGATTTGGATAATTTCCGAATTTCTGAGCATTGGGCCCTGTTGTACTAACAATAGCCGCCTGAAGAGTCTGGAATGATGCATCATTCACCGGTATGTCTTCCAGCCTTCTGCCTCTGTCGTCCCTCACATCTACTGGTGGCAGTGACCCCAGCGGAACAGTAGTTTCATACCCCAACGTATCGTAATCGAATGCTTCCACCTGTGCCAATCGGATGCTAAAGTTCCTGTTTGAACCGGTTACTCCGTTCTTGACATAAACGGCAAATGAAACCGTATCGCTGATGCCGCTTCGGACAAAGAGACCGTCAAACACGTTGGCAAGACTCTTCGATCCGGGTGCCCGGTACTGACGTCCATTGATTCTCACAAAAGCTGTATCAGAATTGCTAAGATCAGTTCTACCGAAAATGTCATTAGTACGATATCTGTATACCTGTATAGAGTCGATCAGATCTTTCCAATTATCAACTTTTTGAATACCGGAACCGACAACATACTCATAAACTTCAAACCCAAAATTGCGTGCCAATATGTGTCCCGTAACCGGCGAATTGGTCAGGTTAAGATTATCCAATCCGAGCACTATAACATCCTTGATGCGCTCGCCTTCTGCGGCTGCACGCGCACTTGTATCAGTTTGAATTCGCTTAACCTGTAATTTCTTGTTCTCTGATGAAATGGTCAGATTGATCGAATTATTAACTTCGGAAGCTGATTGCCCGGTATTAGCATCGTTTACTTTCAGAGTGCCGAACCGAATGACGAGCGGGTGACTGAAACTGCCGCTCGGCGCAACGATGCTCCATTTTACGGAATCGTCGCCCGCGTTTGTATTAAATGCCGTGTCCAGCGGCGTCGCGACAAATATCTGGCCTGGTGAATATATTAGTGAATCAAGACGGATGGAACCAACTCCGCTGATACCGGCTCTTCCTGTATTCGACACCTTGGCTCGGAGGATAAACGTCTGATTTGGCATAACGAATTTATCGGTCGCGTCATACGGTTCGACAACCGCAGCGCTGAGTGCCAATCTCGCCTTTGTCTGAATCGTAATCGGAATTCCTTTGCGTTGCGAAATAACAGGATTGCCGCTGTTCTTATCATTGCCGGTAAACTGCACGTAGATCGTGTCGACGCGTTCATCGTTCAAAATAGAATTTGCGGCCTTGACGCTCCAGAGGATTGAGGTTACTCCGTCGGCAATTGGTTTCTGCAAGGTGTCGCCTGAAACGATGTCCAGCCCGGTTGCGGCATTTGAGAACGATATCGTTGCAACTTTGTTTACGAGAGAATTCAACTGCTGTACGCTGGCCTGAATGGTAAAAATCTGTTCTGTTGAAACTGTATCTTTCTTGCCCGGCAATGTTATTGTATCACCAAAAATATTTGCTGTGGGTTCTGTATATACGCGAACCGTGTCCGCACGTTTACTTATATAAGCAGCAAGGTTTGTATTATTGTCTGACGGTGGCGTACTGATGTTGACTCTGATCGTATCTGCTCTAAGCGGCGTTGCTGTCAATAATGTCCACTTGATCGAATCCCCGATGATAAACGCCTGGGTTGCCGCGCCGCTGACAATACTTAGCCCGCTTGACAGATTGAGCGATAACGCTCCGCCGGAATTAACCGTTGCCGTACCGGCATTTGTCACTTTAGCAGATACCGTAAATTGCTGGCCCGCCGAAATGGTATCGTCCGTTGCCCCAAAAGGGCTGATGATCGCCATATTTACGCTGAGATCGGCCCGGCGAACAACGTTTACGATCCGTGTTTGGGGCACAAGCGTGGTTCGAACAATTTGTGTAGTAGTATCAATGCCAACAAAGAAGACGCTAAACGTATCAGTACTAACCGTATCTTTATTCGAGACGATCGTCCAATAGATATAAGCGGAATCATTAAGGCTTGGCGGAACATTTTGAGTCAAGCTGTCCGGCGTGGAGAAACGTACTTTGTTAAGTCCGAGAACTGCGCGGATATTGCTCAAGCGTGACATACCTTTGACTTGCGCTCTTAACCTGAACTGCTGGAATGTCGAAACCGTATCGTCGGTTGCACCGCTTGGCGAGTCCACAATCAACTGCGTTGCGACCAATGTTCCGACCTTGCTGGCTTTGACAAAAACAGAATCTCTGTTATTATAGACAATGGACTTCATACTATTATTTAGATCTCTTGGATAACTGACGCTCGCTGTATCAAATATCGCCAATATGGAATCCGGTGATGCGGTGGTATCCCGCGATCTGAGATTTATTTTCAGCGTCTGGTTTAAATATACAGTAACAATAGAATCCGTAACGCCGATACCGGACGGATAATTATAGGCGGACGGTAACGTAATTCTTACCGGCACGCTGTCCCTTGATAAGGGTGCAGAACCAAGATTAATGACCCTAACGTAAACCTGAAATACCGCCGAATCGGATACGGTCAGATTGGATGAGTCCGAGCCGAGAACAAACAAGTCCAGTTTCAATTTCGCAGAATCCTGAACCGTCAGCGTCTTAAGATTTCCTGCAACAGGATCACTAATGGAGACCGTATCCAATGAAATATTTCCAAAAGCCGAATCAATAAATGCCGAGTAGGTTTCTACGCCTAGGGCATTCATTACGTTGAAATATCTCGACGTGACCCAGACAGAACTATTGCCATTTACAGTTCCGGCCAGCGTTGTGTCATAGTTAATTCCGCCACCTGTACTGGCAAAATTTATTCGTACCTGTGCGGATTCGTCGCCAAAATTATTGATCAGCGAGCGCATGCGCAGTAATTGATTCCGATTAATGAACGGATCGTTGTGCAACGTATCCAAAATTGTCTGCGTAATCTGCAGGGCAGCCGGACGAACCACTCTGATCGTATCAATAAATAACAGACTATCGCGCGTAATTTGGGAAGCATCATTAAAATCAATAGCGTGAATCCGCGTCGTCAAAGTATCTACTCCGAGCCTTGCTCCGGAAATAATCCGATAATACTGAGTGAAGGCAGAACTGTTGCCCCCTCTGATTGAATCGGGCTTATTGCCTCCCAATAAAACCCAATCCGTGCTCATGTTACCTAAACTGCGAATCGAATCTCTTACAACAAAATTAACCGCAGTTGCCTCACCCGAATTTCTTACATAATAATCAACCTTGATACTATCCTGACCTCGAACCGCGAGCGACTGTACGATCTTCACGGAATCCAGAATTATTCGCGCCGGCGATTGTACTTTGAGCGTATCGAGGAACGGTCCAAATGTAAACCGCAATGTATCATACTCCACCGCCGCCGAGTCAAACACCGATCCGTATAAATAGATTTGAGCCGTGTGCCCTGCGCCGGGATATGGTCCCGTTCCCAATTTTATCGTATCGGCATTAAAAGTGATCTGGCTGGTTCCAACACCGATCGTCTTGCTTACCCCGGTATCCAAATAGGCTTTGTAACTCGTGACGCCGTCATTGTATAGTATGTACGTCGAATCTATTCCCAAAGTAATTGGGAACGAGCCCGTATTCACAAACTTCGCCTTGAATGCCGTGATCTGATTTTGACTTACGACTCTTGGCTCTAAAGTACCGGCTATATAGTTTGCATTGGCATTCACCGAATCCGTATTGATAAGGAACAGCGTCATGTCGGGCATTCCCGGTATGGTGCCAGAACTTAGTCCTTTTGCATTAATAATATTAGTTCCAACAAAACTTCCTGTCTTATAACTGACGCGCGCTTTGCCGAGCGAGTCCGTTGTCACAGGATTAGTACTGGTAATAAACCCGCCGCCGCTTGAGCTGACCACCGCAAACACCACCGTCGTATCTTTCACCGGATTACCAAACGAATCTACCACCGTTGCCGTCAGC
>JAEUSK010000231.1 GCA_016787925.1 bacterium
ATGATTTCATTTGACAAAACTTTGTATTTAATTTCCTGAAGACCGTTGAGACTTGACATCATCACCTGATAGAGCGACGTCATCAAAATCGAAGCGGCGTAAAAACGGAATGCACGAACAATGTTGGTTTCAAATGTTTCCTGAGAAATGTTATCAGGTCGATGAACAAAAATGGCACAGAACTGGGATGGAAATATCAGGACAAATACCGTTAGCGCCAGGCTGATAAAGAACGAAACCCTCAATGTCCAAAAAATAGAACCTTTGATTTTCGGCCAATCTCCCAGGCCCTTATACGTTGGAATAAAACGGAGATTAGTCCCATTAAGGCCTAAACTTGATATATTGGATAGGAGGGATCCCCAGGATTGAACCAATGAATAAATCCCGAATAACTCAGCGCCTAAAACACGCGTTGTAATCACGCTGGTTAGTGGCATCGTAGTCAAATTCACTATGCTGCCAATACCTGAAATCAAAGAGTTTTTAGCAACTTTGGATATGTTTTGTTTTTCAGATTGATTCAATCTCTATTAGCCTGATTTGACTGGAAGTTGTCGCTATACCACTGCACAAATTTCATTATTCCGTTTTCAATTTGCGTCTTGGGTTCGTAATTTATAATCTTCTTGGCTTTCGTAATATCAGCAAACGTCATCGCCACATCGCCCGGCTGCATAGGCAGCCAATTAATACTGGCTTTTTTATTAAGAGCCCGCTCAATAATTCCTACAAGATCAGCCAACGAAGTTGTTTGCGATTCCCCAAGATTTATAATTTCATAACCCTTCAAATGACTGATTGATTTCAAAATGCCGTCGACAATGTCTTCAATATACGTATAGTCTCTCTGGGACGTCCCGTCGCCGTAAAGATTTATCTTTGCGTTCTGATCAATGTATCTTGTGAAATAATGTATAGCCATCTCAGGCCTCTGGCGCGGTCCGTATACAGTGAAGAAACGCAAACAGAATGTGTCTATTTGATAAAGATGATGATACGTGTAAGCTAAAATTTCACATGCTTTCTTTGTTGCGGCATACGGAGAAATTGCAAAATCAACATTATCGGATTCGGAGTACGGAGCCTTCCGATTATTACCATAAACAGATGAAGATGACGCTAAAATAAATTTTTTAACTGAAAACTCCCTCAGTGCCTCCAAAATATTCATCGTACCTTCGATATTCACCTTCTGGTATAACTTTGGGTTCTCGATCGACGGACGAACGCCTGCACGGGCAGCAAGATGAATTACCAAATCAATACTGTCCGATCTAAAAACGCCACACAGGCCGGAGAAATTCAAGATATCATTTCGAATCAATTTGAAATTTGGGCTGGAGATGCAATTGGAAATATTTAGTTCTTTGATCTTCGGATCATAAAAATCATCAAAATTATCATAGCAGATGACCCGATGATTCTGTGCTAATAAAGCCTCGCAAACATGAGACCCGATAAACCCGGCGCCTCCGGTAACAAGTATGGTCATATGCTGTTGCCCACTTTCGACTTGTTCGCTTCAGAATTGACATAATAATTATCGTATGCATATTCGTAATAACCTTTTTTCTCGTACATGAATTCGTTAAGCACAATGCCTATCACATTGGCGCGAACCGTATTCAACGAAGCAATGGCGTTTTGAAGATACTGTTTTTGAGTTACTCCATATTTTGTGACAATAACTACACCGTCAACACGTGATGCCAATATTATAGAATCGGTCAGCAACAAGATAGGCGGCGTATCATATATAACCATATCAAACTTCTTTTCAAGTTCATTCATCAGAAAATTCATGCGCATGGAAGAGAATATTTCGGTGTGATTCTGCGCATCCGCTCCGCCTGTAATTACGCTGAGGTTTTTCACAAAGCTTGATTGAATAACCGAACTCAAATCCGTATTATTCAATACGACGTCCGTCAATCCCGGCGATTCGTTGATTTCAAACAGCAAATGATGTTTCGGTTTTCTTAGATCGGTATCGACTAAACACACTTTATGCCCCATATCAGAAAATGAAATGGCTAAGTTTACCGCAGTCGTGGTCTTGCCTTCCCCGGGACCGGAACTCCCGACTAATATCGACCGCATCGGTGTATCAATATTTGCAAACTGAATATTCGTTCTCAACGCGCGATACCTTTCAGAAATAAAAGAGCGGGCATTGAGCTGGGAAATCATTGCCTTTTTCCGAATCATGTTTTTATCATCATCCTCGTCATCTATCTTCTTTCCAAAGATCTTAGTCGTCAACTGGCCGACGCCGTTGGCGTTCTCTGCCAAGTCCTCGCGAGGAATCGGAGGAATCTTTCCTATGATGGGGATGTTTGTTATGCCGGCTATTGTTTCTATGCTCTTAATCGTTGTATCCAGATATTCTATGCCAAACGCCAACGCAACGCCGATCAGTAAACCTACCATTGCTCCGATAAAGATCGTTGTAAACACTTTATTATAGATCGGAATCGGCGGTTTAGCTGGATCTATAATCTTCAAATTACCGGTCGTACCATACATTTGGATAGAGAAATTTTCTTTTTGTTTGATGAGCGAACTCAGGGTTTCTTCATAAACTTGTTTTGATCGGCTCAAACGGGTAATATCAATGGCGTCTTGCAGAAGGTTTGGATTCTTAAGCTCAAAATTACGGATCAATCCGGCATATAAGCGCGCCTGCCCTTTTAATAATATCAACTCAATCTCTTCGTTATTCTTTTTTCCGAATACATTTTTCCAAAGCTCGTTCAAATCACCGACTATCGGCTTTTCGCCGTCGCTATCGACTGCAGAAAGTAAGGCATAATACTTATCGCGAAGCTGGCTGATTTGCTGGTCAATTTTCTTAACCTCAACATTTTCGTACGCATCCGCTCCGAGTCTTTCAAAAATTTGTACTTTTCGTGCGTTCAATTCTTCAATTTGGCTTTTGAGTTTTGATTCTTCCTTTGATTCGTTTTCAGGCTTAACCGCGTTGCCTGTCATCCGGCGTTGAATGGAATCTAACTGGGAATTAAGCGCATTCAAATTGGATTCGCGCACTTGTTTCTGCGTTTCAAGTTCCGCCAGTTTGTCTTTCATCAAAATGATCTTATTTAAAGGACCTTCTTCATCTTTAGAAGTCATATCCGTTTTTTTCTTCAAAGCCTGAAGGGCTAATTCAGTTTTTTCCAGGTTGTTTTTTGTGAGCTCGATTTGTTCATCGATAAAATCGATTCCTTTGATTAGTCCTTCTTTGTCCAGTTCCGCCGTTCGTCTTTTCAGAAGGTCGGTCGCAACCGTCACCAGTTTTTGAACAAGAAACGAATCATACGATACAGCGGCAATTTCAATAAACTGCGCCGCCTCTTTATAAGGTTTCATTGTTATCTGAGATGTTTGAAAACTCTCCAAAGCTGATTCGACATACTCCGCATCTCTATGCTTTAACAGATCCGTTCTTAAATCTTGCCTTAAAAGAACATTAAATATATCTGTTGTCATGATGATCTCATAGTATCCAAAGTCAATTCTCGGGATACTCCCGTTTTTATCCAGAATATCCAGCATCGGATTACTGCTCGAGTTGTCAAAAAACATGATCGACGACGACCGATATATGGTTGGCTTTGAAACTGAATAGTATGTGACGATCGTTGTAAAAATTAGGAACGCAGACAACACGACCAGTTTATGACGCAGTATCGTACTTATTATCGCTTGTGCGTCTAAACCTTGCTTAACTTGTGCATCTTGCATGATATATCCTTATGACGTTAATTTCTTGTCGCTTGCTTATACAAATAATACGCGGTTATGAAAGTAATGGTATATTGCAATACGGTCAAAATCGTTTTAAATGTGAATTTCTTTGCCGGAACAAAAATAATATCTCCCGGCTCCACCAAGGGAACTTGACCTCCTTTAGCTTTGAGA
This sequence comes from bacterium, assembly GCA_016787925.1. Lineage (GTDB taxonomy): Bacteria > CLD3 > CLD3 > SB21 > SB21 > SB21. Next base: position 3,925 of record JAEUSK010000231.1, read on the forward strand.
ACAGTTTCAATATCGACTATTTGTTCGGTTTGAGTTGCTCCGATACGACGAACCAGCTTGATGCTTCGAATAGAAGCATCATCCTCAGGCCCTCCGGCTAAGAAAACAACATCGATCACATTGGCGCCCGGGAATAAAGGATAATTTCCCGGATTGCGAACAGCGCCGAGAACATTTGCGTAAACCGCACCATATATCGCCGGTACAAAAATTATATCCCCGTCCTGCAGATCTTTAAGTTTTTCAACATTGCCCGTTTCAATAATAATGGTTTCCAATGGAATCGTAATATCTTCACGTAAGCCTGTTTCGTGGTTACGACGGATGATCCGTGTTTTATTTAGATCGCATCGCGGCGTCGCTCCTCCTGCAGCAGAGATCGCACCCTGAATGGTATGATTTTTTGGAATCTTCAACGCACCCGGGCTGTTGACCTGTCCAAGTACAATCACCTCGATCATCTCTTCCTGTGCAAACGCGACTACTACTTCCGCCCTGCCGCCGATATATTGTGATAGGCGTGCCGCCAATACATTACTGAACTGCTCCAACGTCATTCCGTCCACTTTGATATCCTTCATAAAAGGATATTTGATCGTTCCGTCCGCGCCGACAATCGCCTCTTTTGGGAGCTCATCGTGGCCGTAAACGCTAATCTGTAATCTCTCTCCGGGCCTTACTTTTCTTTCCACTTTAGCCGATAAGGGTTTACTGTCGGTTGTATCCGCATACTTTTTTTCCTGCGAATAAAGGTGAACCGTAAAACACAGAGCCAGCGTGATAAAGGAAATTCTGAACATCAATACCTTGTGCAGTTAGTTTATAGGTTGTTCCGCTACATCGGCGGAATGTAAAGCATCTTTTAGTTTTAAGCGATTTTTAAAAAAATAAAAAAATCCGATTCCTGTAACTGAAATATAGTGGCTGGCATGAAAAATAATAGCAAATCCCAATGCATGTTCTTTGTCGACATTCAGCAACATCAAACTTTGTTTTGCGATTTCATGAAAGGTTCCGACATAACCCGGCGCGGCAGGAATCATTATCGCAAAAGAAGTAAATACCATCACAACCGTAGCGCCCAGCATATCCAGTTGATACAGCAAATCAAAGTGAACCGCGTAGAACATTGCATACATAACATAAATATACGTGACCCAGGTTACAACGCTTAAAACCGTAATGATCACATAAGATTTGGCTGAATGTAAAAAACTGACGCCTTCAATGAAGGACTTTACAATTTTATCGATCTTATAAGCCAACTTGACTGAAAAAAAACTAACTACTCTGTGAACTAACTTCAGTGTCCAATCGGTTCTCTTTACCAGCATGAAAAGAATAAAAATTGATACGGCAACTATTGCGGCTACCAATATACTGCCGTTTTTTACCCACTCCGGAAAAGGAAACAGTAATAAGATGAACCCGAAAATCATCAATAGAGTCAGTACATCGATAATACGTTCAATCACCACCGTGCCCATCGAAGCGCTAAATGAAATGTTGTCGGACTGTTTGAGCGCATACCCTCTGACAAATTCGCCCAGCCGAAACGGCAAAACGTTATTGACCATAAAGCCAATCATCAAGGCGGAAAACACACGAGACGTTCGAATTCTTTTTATCGGCAGAAGCAGATATTGCCAACGAAGAGCCCGGAGCCAGCAACTGAACAAATTCAACGCGACTGAAAAGAGAACAAAACCTATACTTACGCCCCAAAAAGATTTGGCGAGTTCGTCAAAATCAATTCCTCTAACCGCCAGCCATATAAAAAATACGCTGATACCGATATTCAATAATAACCAAAAAACTCTCTTCAATCCGTTCTCCCGTTATCGCAGATCAATGACTTCCATTCCCTGTTCCACCTGAAAGTTGAACAACTTCGGATCCAGAGCGCGGTCTGTCTCAACATGCGTAAATTCGTATGAAATGGAATTACCTTCGAGATCCGTATACTCGATCTTCTCGGTAATCCATGTGTCGGCCGGAACCCATATCTTCATGCTTTGCACAAAATCATCCCGGTCTCTCGGATCCAATTTCAAAACATAAATCTGCCGCCCTTTCACCATTTCCACCTTAATAACTTCCGCAATAAATTTGTCGAGATAGTCATATAAGAAATACTTAGGCATAAAAAGGCTCTTACTGTTCTTTTTCAGTTTATCTATGAGCACCTGATTATTCAATTCTGAATATTGCCAAACCACTTCGCCGTTAGTAATATTAAGCTGCTGGCCTAATTCATACCGAATATTGTTTTCTTTTTTGAAATAAAGCTTTCCCTGAAGATCCTGATGCTGTCCTGTCAGTTTCCACTTGAAATGATAATCAAAATTGAAAGTAAAACTTTCTGTTTTCTTATATTTATTCTGAACTTTTTTTATGATCGTCTGTGCGTCTTCACCGGCCAACAGGTTCGTCGTTATGATAAAGAACAATACGACTAATTTAATATAACTCATCTCTATATCCTTTTGTTAACCTTCAATAAAAAGTATTATACCGAAAAGCCGCCGAATTGGACATGCAATCTTTCTACGCCCTATACATCGCAACCTGATCTTCGGTGATCAAAACTTGCCGCGCCTTACCGCCGTCCTGCGCCGTGACAACTCCTGCCCGCTCCAACTGATCCACTATGCGCGCCGCACGTGCATAGCCGATGCTCAACCTGCGCTGCAAAAGCGATGCAGAACCCTGATTGTGTTTCACTACGATATCCAACGCTTCATTAAATAACGCATCGTACGCGCCGGCCTCCGCTTCGCCATCCACATTTTCACGCGGTTCTTCTTTCATGACAAAATCTTTTCGTGGAAATGCCGGCATCTTGCTGATATACTCCACGATCGATTCCGTTTCC
>JAEUSK010000270.1 GCA_016787925.1 bacterium
TACAATCAACAGGGCAAACTTTTACGCATGCCGTATCTTTCACACCGACGCAGGGTTCCGCAATAATATAGGCCATAAGATGCTCCTCATTGCTTGTAAGTGAGAAAACCTTAATTTCATGCGAAAAATAAAAATTCCGCACTGAATAGTCAAGGAATATTTTAGCCCTTAACAAGCATAAGGAAGAACCCGCGGCATTATTCACGCGGGTTTTCTTATCGCCGAACGCTTAATAGGACGGAAAATAGCGTTTAAAAAGAACGTCAGTCAAACCGGTAATTTCTTTACCGTCGGGACGTACTTTTCGTTTTGCAATTTCAGCGTCAATGATATCCATCGCGTCTTTCCATTCTGTAACCGGATCAATCTTGGATAAGAATTGATTAAATTCGTTTAGGTTCCCGTTGAAAAGCTTTTTAACAGCCCGGTCGCGTTTTTCAATCCATTCCGGCTGTGATTCGAATAACTCTTTTGTGGGGATCAAAGTACGACTGATTTCTTCTCGCATGATTGACATAAAAATCATCTCCTTTTTTAAGGTTACGGTTGGGGTTTTGATTTCTGTTGTTGACTTGCTTTTATATATAATTGAACAAATGCTCCGATCAGGGCAACAGATACTAAAATCATTATCGCTTTTGTAACCCAATCTACTGATGTTTCCATAAGGCGTTCACTTTCGAGGTTAGTTTTGTAAAATTTTTCCTGTTAGCAAAAATAATAGTATGAACGAACGATGCCCGACGGCATAGTCATTTCATTAACTAAAAATTAGTAAAAACAACATTTGTTGAGCACTTAAGACTCAACGTAGTCTTATGTAAGAACGGTGTTTAGGAAAGAGGATTACAAAAAGGAGGCGCGCGGAGGGCGGTCGTTCTGCCTAAAGTAAATGATCGGGCTAAAACGCTTTGATAAAAAAGGTGAGTGAAACGATAGTTAATTATTGCATTTTGATAAAGGTATGGGTTTAAGGACCTAATCTTCTGATGTTGATATTGAACGGTTAAGTCTTCTTTTGGGGAGGAAAGAAAAGCATGAAAATCGTTCTGATCACAAACAGAGAAAGACAGGTCGTCCAATGACGAATGTAGTCCTTTGTCAGCCGAACTTGATGAACGGATTTCTGTTTCAAGGGGAATACCGGAAAAGATCAGGAATCCGGAAATCAGTAACGTAGTTCGCAAAAATGATTTATTCATAGTGGTACCTAGACATAAAATATAACACCAGTCGGGGAGAAGCAAGTATTATTTCAAGTTGTTTTTGAGTGTTTCCAACAGCCGGTCAATATACGAAGGGCGGCCCATACGCAACCAATGTTTAATAAAAACTGAACGCAGCGCAACTAACTGCCTATCGTCCCGTTTTATTTTTGGTAGAATGGTTCTTACTGTCCTCTTATCCATCACAAATTTCGATAAAATGAATTTCGACTCCGGATTTAAAACCGAGAAGTTTTCATAATGATCCTGATTAATCTGATTCATCTTGGTCAGTGAGGCCGGCCTTTCAGAAGGCATTTGATAAAAACAGAATATATCAAGATCGGGCTGATTGAGGGGTGTGAATCCGCTTTCTTTTTCGATCCTTTCAGAAAGTTCCTTTGCCGTGAGCAGGCATTCGCCGATAATCTTCCCATAGCCGTTTCTATGCAGTGGAATCATGCGGTGCGTCAGCCAGCAGCCTGCAGCAACTGCGCCAGGCCGTGACCCTTCGAGTGTAAACATCCCGATATTGGGTTTATTTTTGACGTGGTAAGTATACGGCGCCGTATTCAAGATTACTTTCTTGAGTCGTTCGTCTTTGTACAATACCGCACCGCAGCCGTATCCGGTCGAGCCTTGTTTATGCGGATCTATCGTGATTGAATCTGCCTCCTTCATGGCGATCAGGCTTTGATACACATCCCTTTTAAGAATATGGCCGACCTCATTAAAGTCTTGAATTTCGCCGTCTTCATTAAGAAGGATGCTGCGGGTATAACCGCCATAGGCCGCGTCCAAGTGCAGATGGAATTTGTACTTGTTCCTCAGCGCAAGTATTCCTTCGACGTTATCCACCGCGCCGCAACCCGTTGTTCCGATATTTGCCACCACCATCATCGTGGGTTTTTTCTTCAAAACGGTTTCGAGTTTATCCAGATCCATTCTGAAATGGATATCTGCAGGAATCTCCACATAATGAGGTATCATGAGAATGGAACAAATTCGCTTCCAAGAATAGTGAGACATTTTGGAAAAAAGAACTTGTCCCGGTTTTTTGAACTTTCGAATATACGTGTCTCTCACCGCCCACAGGGCTTCGGTGTTTGCGAGTGAACCGCCGCTGCATAAATGCCCCCAGCCTTTTTGCAGACCGCAAAGTTTGAGCAGGTCGTCCACCACTTCCATTTCCATTTCCGTTGTAACGGGACCGCCCTCGTACGCATGATTATTCGGGTTGGTCAGGATCACTGACAGATATCCGATGACAGACGATAAAGCGGGGTCTTTCAGCATTTGCGCGGAATACCGGGGAGAAAAATAGGGCGGTTGTTGCTCAAGGCGTTTCAGGAAATGGTCCAGTGTGATGAAAAACTCAGCGGGCGCCATATACATTTCCGGATAGAGAGAAGCATCATCGGGATAAAATTTGCGCCGCCATGCGGAGTGCCATTCTAAGATTCTCTGAATGGCGTTTTGAAGTGTCGGATGATTTTCGGCCTGTGGACCGAGGAAATTCTCAAAAAATATATTCTCCACTGTTGCTCCAATTGCACGGTCGTTCCAACTTACCAGTTTAATTATGGCATCCGCATCCATGTCCGCATGATGGCGCATCCATGCCGGCAAATTCATCCGGTGATCTGGTGTCGGATGCGAATACGGATAAGAGTTTTTCGGCGGCGTGCGAGTGGCATTTTGGGCACGCAACGTCATTTATCTTGAATTCCGATGAGGAAAACAGTTCCGAAAATTCCGTGTCGCATTTTTTACACTTGAATTCGTAAATGGGCATCGCGCATCCTTTCTTTTTACACGTAATCCATATTGAGTAGTCTGACCGGACAGCAAACTATGTATTGATTATTTAGGTGTATTTTTATAGCTTGCAAATCCCAACGAATGACTAGAAAATAAAATAAATAAGATTACTAATCAAGAGGTTCTAATGGAAACCAAAAATTTTGATGTCGTGGTATTAGGGGGAGGCCCGGGCGGTTATGTTGCGGCGATTAAGGCGTCACAGTTAGGTCTCAAGACGGCCGTCGTGGAGCGCGAGAAAATCGGCGGCGTTTGCGTTAATTGGGGCTGTATTCCAACGAAAGCGCTCTTGAAGAACGCTGAGATTTATGAAACCCTGAAACACGCCAAAGACTGGGGTTATTCATTCGATAACCTTAAGTTTGATTTCAAACAAGTGATCAAACGCAGCCGTGATGTGGCTGAGGCCAATTCCAAAGGCGGCGATTTCTTGATGAAAAAAAATAAGATCGAAGTCATTAAAGGGACCGGAAAATTTCTTGACAAAAACACATTGAGCGTGACGGATGCAGCCGGAAAAGAATCAGTGCAAGTTAAAGCCAAGCATATCATCATCGCGACCGGCGCACGCGCGCGGATGCTGCCCAATTTGAAAGTTGACGGAAAACGTATTTTGACCAGTACGGAAGCTATGATCGTTCAGGATGTTCCCAAATCCATCGCCGTTATCGGAGCCGGTGCCATCGGGATCGAATTCGCCTACTTTTTTAATGCCTTTGGGGCCAAAGTAACCGTAATTGAAATGCTCCCGGGCATATTACCTGTTGAAGACGAGGAAATTTCACAAACGCTGTCGAAGATATTTACTAAAAAAGGCATCGATATACATACAAATACAAAAGTTGACAAGGTTGATGTCGGCGCCAACGAGGTCACATTAACGATCAGCGGAAAAGACGGGATTAAGACTATCAAAGCAGACCAGTGCCTGGTTGCAATCGGTGTTCAGGGAAATATAGAGAACATAGGGCTGGAGAAGATCGGAATCACAACAGAAAAAGGCTGGGTTAAAGTTGACGAATATTATCGAACGAATGTGGCCGGCGTCTATGCGATCGGCGATATTATCGGCGCTCCGTGGCTCGCACACGTTGCTTCACACGAGGGCATCGTTTGTGTCGAAAAAATAGCCGGAAAAGAGACCCATCCGATAGATTATACGTCGATTCCTGGCTGTACGTACTGTCAGCCTCAAGTGGCCAGTATCGGTTTAACTGAAAAAGTGGCAAGAGAAAAGGGATTTCAGGTCAAAATTGGAAAATTTCCATTTTCCGCGAGTGGGAAGGCCAGAGCTATCAATGAGCGCGACGGATTTGTTAAAGTGATCTTTGATGCGAAGTATGGCGAATTACTCGGCGCACACATATTGGGATCGGAAGCAACGGAAATGATTGCGGAATACGGGATTGCCAAATCGCTGGAAGCAACTTATAAAGAGGTGGGAAACACGATCCACGCGCACCCGACATTATCGGAAGCGATGATGGAAGCGGCTTTGGATGCCTATGGTGAAGCTGTTCATATTTAACCAAGTTGATTATTTGTGGATATAAAAGCAATTGAATTTATTGCCAGCGTTTACCGAAACCACCAGGTACCGGAACCCCGCTTGAGTGAAATAGCTTTTATTGGAAGATCGAACGTCGGTAAGTCAACGCTGCTGAATACGCTAACAGGAAAAAAACTTGCCCGTATCAGCAGCACACCCGGGAAGACGCAATGTTTAAACTACTATCGCGTGAACGGCAGTTTTTATCTTGTAGATGCGCCGGGTTACGGATACGCAAAAGTTCCTGAAAAATTAAAACTGGCTTGGAAAAGATTTATTGACGAATGGATAACCGATAATGACAGGCTGAAACTGGTCATTCAGATTATTGATGCGCGTTTAGAGCCGCAAAAATCGGACTTGCAAATGGCAGAATGGCTGAATTATCACAACATTCCGAGTGCGCTTGTTGTAAACAAAATCGATAAGTTGTCGCATTCACAGCGTCAAGAAAATCTGAAACTATTATGTGAATCCGCGGTATATTCTAAGATGAATCTTATCCCGGCTTCCGCTCAATCGGGAGAGGGAAAGCGCGAAATTCTTAGCGTGATCTCGAGACAATTATAATTTACGAAATCATATTCCTCGCAAAATAATCAGGAGGCGAGTATGCTGTTTTTACAAAGAACCGTTTTTTGGTTTCTCCTATTTGCAGTTGCCGGCTGGAATGCGTCAGAAGCAAAAAATAACCAAAGCGAAGGTGCAATAACATTTTATACGGACGCGACATGTTTCAAAATGCTGAGTGACCAAGCCGTAACTTATACGCAGCTGCATTTTTTTTCAGAACGCAATCAATTTACTTTTGCCGCCAAAGATTCTTTTTTTACTGCCGCTTTTACTGTTCGTGCGACATTTACGGACGCAAGTGACCCCAAGAAGGTTATTGAAAAACAATGGACGATGAATATTGACGATAACATCTCGGCCGGCGATACGGCCAAGAATATTCCGATCATTTTTGAGAATAGCTTTGCGGTCAAACCCGGTAAATATAAATTAACGATATGGATCGAAGATGAAAATGACAAGACCAGAACCGGCAATTACTCCGAAGAAATGGATATTCCTGATTATGCAGGTAAGCAGCTGAATTTAAGTCAGATTGAATTAGCAACTCAGGCGTTGAAGGGTGGCAATAATGATGACATGTTTGTGAAGAACGGCTACACGATTTTTCCAAACCCGACGAAATTCTATGGGAGCAATTTGCCTCGTTTAACGTTCTATTCAGAAGTTTATAATTTAGATTTTGAGGAAGGCGGAGCTAATAATTCATATACCGCAGATTTCATATTAACAGATGAAGCCGGAAGCGTCATTAAAGAGTTTCCATCAAAGACATTTAACAAGGCAGGTAAAACCGCCGTAATCATACATTCACTAAATATTATTTCTATTCAAAGCGGCCGATATTTTTTGATTATTCGCGTGACCGATAACTCGAATAAAAAAATGGCGCAATCAAAAAAGCTTTTTGCTATTTACCGTGACGGTGAGTCTATTTATGAAACACAAGCGGATGACTCCTTCTTCAGAGATTTGGATGTGCAAGGGGCTGTTCGGGCAGGAAATATATTATCTATTGTTGGAAGACCGGATGATACAAAAATTTATTCACAACTTGAATTAGAAGGAAAGAGAAAGTTCTTGGACCGTTTCTGGAAAGAGCGCGACCCGTCGCCGGGAACCAAATCCAACGAGCTTCTTATGGACTATTACAAGCGTTATGAAGACGCAAATATGAAATTTTCAACACCTAACCGTGAGGGGTGGAAAACGGATTTGGGCAGGGTATATATGGTCTATGGCCCTCCTGCGCAGATCGAGAAACATGAATTTGAATCAGACAAAAAACCGTATCAGCTTTGGTATTATTTTCAATTAAAAGACCAGCCCGCGCAAACCATTTTTGTCTTTGCCGATTTAACAGAGTCGGGTATTCAACAACTGCTGCATTCCAACGCGCGTGGCGAACTCAGCGATGCCCGCTGGCAGGATCGCGTAGCCAAGTAACGACACAAGAGGAGAGATAAGGATGACGGATCGAGTATATATTGAGGATGTTTTTCAGCACAAAATTCCGGATGGTTCGGATGTGATTCTTAGAGGCTGGTTATACAACAAACGTTCGAGCGGGAAATTATTATTTCTGCTGGTGCGGGACGGCACAGCCGTGATTCAGGCAACAGTTTATAAGCCGGGCGTAAGCGCAGAAATATTTGAGACGGCAGATAAATTAACTCAGGAAGCCTCGTTGACGGTAATCGGAAAAATCAAGAAAGATGAAAGAGCTCCGGGCGGTTATGAATTGCAGGTTACAGACGTTAAACTTATCGGGCAATCGGTCGATTTTCCAATTACACCGAAAGAACACGGCCCTGAGTTCTTAATGGATTATCGTCATCTCTGGCTGCGTTCAAAGAATCAACATGCCATTCTAAGAGTGCGTCATACCATTATCAAGGCGATTCGGGATTTTTTTGATGGTAGGGGGTTTACGTTGGTCGATACGCCGATATTTACGCCTGCGGCTTGCGAAGGAACTTCTACTTTATTTGAAACAGATTATTTTGATACGAAGGCATTTCTAACTCAGAGTGGTCAATTATACGCAGAAGCAGGCGCATTGGCGCTTGGAAAAGTATATTGTTTCGGTCCCACATTTAGAGCCGAAAAATCTAAAACACGCAGGCATCTTACGGAATTTTGGATGGTCGAGCCTGAAGTGGCATTTAATGAATTAAAAGAGAACATGGAATTAGCGGAAGATTTTATTGAATATATCGTTCAAACCGTTTTAAGAACACGCGTTGAGGAATTGAAAACTCTTGGCCGTGATACGACCAAACTTCAGAATGTCCGGGCGCCATTTCCTAAAATTCATTATGATGAGGCGGTCAAAATTCTGGAGGATGCCGGATTGAAATTTGAATACGGTAATGATTTTGGCTCGCCGGATGAAACCGCCATATCAGAAAAATTTGATCGGCCGGTTATTGTGCACCATTATCCGTCGGCAATAAAAGCATTTTATATGAAACGCGATCCAAACGAGCCCGACAAAGCATTGGCGATGGATGTCCTGGCGCCAGAAGGATACGGAGAAATTATCGGGGGAAGCCAGCGGGAAGATAATTATGACATGCTCGTTTCCAGAATAAAAGAACATAATTTACCAATGGAAGCGTTTGATTGGTATTTAGATTTACGCAAATACGGCTCTGTTCCGCATTCCGGTTTTGGCCTTGGTGTGGAGCGAACAGTAGCGTGGATCTGTGGTCTTCAGCATGTTCGGGAAACAATACCATTTGCAAGAATGATCCATCGCTTAAAACCATAGTAAAGGAGCCAGGGATGTTTAGATTACGTTTTGGAGTTGTTATTTTAGGCATAGTATTTACAATAAATTCATGCGATAGTAATCCGCCTACAGAAAAATTTATCGATCTGACGAGAAATCAGGTTGACATTTTATTTGTATCTGAAAATTCCGGAGCTCAGCGGATTTATGCCGTACAAGACACTACGTTTGATCAAGTATATAGTCTTAGTTTGGGTAATAATAACGGAACTCTTGATCCGAGTTGGTCACCGGACGGTCGAAAATTTGCATATACTAACATGCTTGTTATTACCCAGACCGGGTACCCTTTCCACAGTAACATTTATATTGTGAACATGGACAGCTTTAATAATGCGTTTACTCAGGTAACACTTAGTCCGTACGTCATCGATTCAAACGGTATTCATTACGGCACCATAAATATGCGTCCCGACTGGAGTCTCCAAACGAATAAGGTTGTTTTCATATCTGATCGCGACAGTGTGTTTAACATATTCATCACCGATATTTCTGATACCCTTACCGGAGATACACTGCCGACGGTATTGACCGACATAAACGACAAAATTGATATATTTTGCTATCCTTCTTTTTCTCCTGACGGATCTAAAATAGTGTATACGTCGAAAAAAAGCGGAAATGAGGAGATCTGGATTATGAATTCAGATGGGTCGAACAAGGTTCAATTGACCCACAACAACGCGACGTTAAATTCTCGTCCGCGGTTTTCGCCTTCTGCAGATCGTATTTCTTTTTTTTCCAGTATGTGGATAAATGGAAATGATTCCCTTCAGGTGTATACCATGGATCCAAATGGATCCAATCTTGATACTGTGACAACATCAGGCAATAACTATGATCCGTCCTGGTCACCGGATGGAAATGAGATTGTGTTTGCGAAAAGGGGAGGATCGCCTTCAAAACCGCGCAGCTATATCTACATTATTGGGCGAAACGGACTGAATGAAAGAAAATTGATCAGCGGCGATAACAAAGCCTATTATCCGGCATGGAGACCTCAGCCTTAAATCAGCAGTGCAAAAATCACAAAAATGGTCTTCAATGGTGGCAACATGAAGGCCATATTTTTTGGGTGCCTGTATGAGAACTTCTTCGAATGAAAAAAAATCCAGTCTTAAGAAGCAGACGGTGCATATGCTGGATCAGTTTCTGCTCGGTTATATTTCACCAAAAGATCTCATTAATGCAGCCGCGCCGATGTTGATAGTTTCCCAAAGCAAACATGGCAGAAAAAACTACATCGAAAAATATCTCATGGAACTCGCGGGAAAAACAGAGCAGGAATTGACTCGGGAATACATATATCAAATCCGGGAAATCATCAAAGGTGATGTCGTAACTTCAGAAAAAGATAGGGCCAAGGTATTTAGGCGAACTCTTCGCAAACTCCTTGAAAGGTTTATATATGAAGAAATTGAAGAAGCCTATTTTCTTTCAATGCTTTCGGACATCATGGTCGATTATGATATGGAGATTCAGGCTGAACCGGACGTTAAAGTGTTTTTTGCGAAGATACAAACTTTGTTTTCATTAGCGAATCAAACCAAACAAGCGCCCTCGGTAATTAATGTAACATTAGATTTTTATGACAGCTTTTTTAAAGGCCTTTGGGATGAATAAATCACTCACTTTTTATTTCCACGACTGTCACGCCGGTATCGCCTTCGCCCCATTGGCCCAAGCGGTAATTTTTTACGCGGGGATCACGTTTTAAGAACGCACCAATTTTCTTGCGAAGAATACCATCGCCTTTTCCGTGAACCAGCGTAACCTCTTTGAATCCCAACACGAGCACATCCGTTAAATACGCGTCAACCTCATAGATCGCTTCGTCGGCTGTCAGGCCGCGCAAGTCAATTTGGTTCTTAATATCTTCTGTATTCCAGTTAATATGCTGCCGCGGAAGTGACTCGGATTTGTTTTCATTTTCGCTTTTAGTCGTAGACAATAGGTTAGTACTAATCTTGATGGAAATACTGCCAAGCCCCAACAGCACGTGATTAGACTCATCAGGAATCTCTAGTACCGTCGCTTCAACACCCATGCTTGGAATAAATACTTTATCTCCTTTATGCAATTTGTCCGGATGTTCAAGCGGCGTCATGTCAATTTCTTTTATACCATTCAATTCAGTTTGAATAAATGTATTTTCATCACGAATTAATTTTTTGGATTTTTTTATTACTTCTTTATCAGCATTAGATAAACGGATTTCCTGAACGGCACTTTCTATCTTTTTATTTGCCTCTTGAAGGGCTTTTTGAGTCTCCTCCAAAGATTTTTGTTTGAGATTTCTTTCTTTAGCCTTCAGATCTTGAATACGTTCATTATAGAGTTTCGTTAAGCCCTCAACACCTGCCCTTTCGCGATTTACTTCAGCAAATAGTGTTTCATATCGCTTAATCCGGGTCTGCAGTTCCTGAATCAGATTCTCTAATCTGAGTATTTCGGTGCCAGAAATTTCTTTTGCCTTTCCAATAATATCAGGCTGGAGGCCGATGCGTTTCGATATTTCAAACGCATAGCTGCTTCCAGGAATTTTAGGACGAAAGACATAAGTTGGCTGTAAAGTCTCGTGATCAAACGCCATAGACCCGTTTTCAATTCCGTCCGTGTCATGCGCAAAGGCTTTCAGTTCACCATGATGCGTAGTGACGATCGATACCGCTTGCTTTTTGTTAAAATAATCCAGAATGGCAATAGCAAGGGAAGAGCCTTCTTTCGGATCTGTTCCACTGCCTATTTCGTCGATCAGAATAAGTGATTTACGTGTTACTTTATTTACCATTTCAGACAGATGCTGAACGTGTGAAGAAAAAGTTGAAAGGTCATTCTCTATTGATTGATCGTCGCCGATATCCGCGAAAATCTGATCAAACACGCTCATATGAGTCCCAATGGCGCAAGGGATTAGAAGTCCTGACTGTATCATCAAGGCAAAAAGACCGATGGTTTTGAGCGCAACGGTTTTACCTCCGGCATTCGGTCCGGAAATGATAAGCGTGCGTCCTGAAGTGGGGGGATTGCCGAGTTCAAGATCAAGGGGGACTACCGGGCGACGGTCTGCCGGTAATTTGTTAAGCTCTTTCAAAAATAAAAGAGGATGCAAGCCTTTCCTAATATGGATGTATCCCGTGTCGTTTAAATGCGGCTTTACACCATTTAGAAAATTGGCAAACCGCCCTCTGACGTACAGGAACTCAATATCTCCTAATATTTCCATGGCGAATTTTAAGGAGTCCAAATGCGGGCGAATTACATCAGCAATTTGCAGTAAAATTCGCTCGATCTCGCGAGTCTCGTCCATTGCGAGTTTTCGTAATTCATTATTGAGCTCCAGCACTTCAGCGGGTTCAATAAATACGGTCTGGCCGCTGGAGGATTCGTCATGAATAAATCCTTTAACTATGTTTTTGTACTCCTCCTTGACCGGTATTACCATGCGCCCGCCACGCATCGTAACGATGGCATCCTGTGAATAACCATCCGAGGCAAATTGCCGTGAGAGGGATTCGAGTTTTTTGCGTATATGGGATGATTTTGTTTCGAGGTCTCTTCGTATTTGTTTAAGCCGCGAACTTGCATTGTTCTTGACATCGCCATTTTCGTCAATTGCCGAAGAAATGGCATCTTCAATGCCGGGATAATTCTGAAGGGGCGCAGTCAGCTTACATAGAAGCGGATACTTCTCACCACGGCTCTTGATGTACGATTTGATTTTTCGTGCCGTTTGCAGCGTGAGTAATACCTGGTTAAATTGTTCCGGGTTCAAGAAAATGCCCAATGTTCCAAGTTTTCGAAAGGAATCCCGCACATCTCTGAGTTGGTCAATCGGAAATGCATCATCATATTTTAACAAGTCGGACATCTCAACAAGTTCGATCAGATTCTTTTCAATCGTATCAAAATCTTGAGATGGTGCCAGAGCCTCAATTCTTTCTGACGCCATAGCGGTGAGAATATAACGTAATAACTGTTCTCTAATTTTATCAAATTCGAGGGGTTGTAAGCTGAATTCGCAGGACATGATTAATTGCTCATTAAGTCGTTGAGTGTTTGTGCGTCCAGCAGAATGGCAGTAACTACTTGGCCGGCTTCGATATTACCTGATTCTTCGGGAATATCGATCAGGCAATTGGCATAAGACAGTGAAGACATCACTCCGGAACTCTGGTTATCCATCGGTGACACGATAAATTCTCTATCATTTTTACTAATGACGCCGCGCAAAAAATAGCGTAATCCCGGTTTTTTAGGAATAAGAGCTGAACTGATTGCTCTTACGCGATTCGGCATATAATGATCGACATTTGACATTTTCTTAATTGCCGGAACAACAAACAATTCAAAACAGACTATAGTGCTGACTGGATTTCCTGGCAATCCAAAAAATAGTTTGCTTTGATAGCTTCCGAAAACCAGAGGCTTACCCGGCTTTTGTTTGACCTTCCAGAATTTGATATCAACATTGAGTTTTTCCAGAGCTTGCTTTACATAATCAAATTCACCCATAGAAACACCGCCGGAAGTCAAAACAATGTCGGCAGAAAATGCGCTCCGGAGTTTTTCTTCTGTGTCTTTGAGCGTATCCTTGGCAATGCCGAGATCAACCACAGCGATCCCCATTTTCCCAATCAAGGCACGCAATGCGTAATTATTACTGGATCGGATCTTGCCCGGAGGCAATATTTCGTCCATTCCGACTAATTCATCGCCGGTAGAAAGAATGGCAACGGTGGGTTTTGGGATAATTTGAAGCGTGGATTTCCCGATTGAGGCAAGAACACCTACATCGTAAGGTTTGATGAGCCGGCCCTTTTGAAAAACAACCAATCCGGCTTTAATGTCATCTCCGGCTTTGCGGCAGTTCTCGTTTTTTTGAACAGGCGAGAAGACAAGCACTTCGTTATCATTTTTTTTTTCAGTCTGTTCAACCATAACTACCGCATCGGCTCCGCTGGGCAGCGGAGCGCCGGTCATGATCTGAATGGTCTCGTCATTTTCAAGATGCCTTTGTGAGACTTTACCTGCGGGAAGAACGTCGACGACTTTTAGCGTGACCGGATTTTCGCGAGAAGCGTTTTGCACGTCGATGAAACGAACAGCATAACCGTCCATTGCGGAATTATCAAACGACGGTATGTTTTCACTTGATATGACATTCTCACCGAGCACCAGCCCAGAGCATTCCGTAATGGGGACAGACCTTACCGGTAATACCTGCGCGGTTTCCAAAACTATGCGTAATGCATGATCAACGGAGATCATAGTTATCCTGACTGGCAAAATGATAATCAGAAACATTCCAAGTATCGTGGTCTTTAGTCATCGTTACAAACATATCTTGTGTGGTTAAAAAATTACCCTCGTAACGAATTGAGAACGTGAATTGAATGCCATTAAACTTTGTCGACACGGCATCGGTCAATAAGAAGTGCGACGGCCTCTCCGTCTCGGTCTCTGGCGGGGCTGTTTCACTGAAATATGCATTTTCCGATATAATTTTTTTGCTGGCGGCCCCGGCGGTATATTTCAATAAATCAGAACGTCCTTCGGCAAGAAAATAGTCACGAACGAATAGTTTTGCTGTAAATTCGGGTGTGTTGTTGTGCTGCGCACAACCGATAACTAGTGTAAAAATAACTGCAACAACGCGCTTCTTCAT
The DNA here is from genome assembly GCA_016787925.1 of bacterium. Classification (GTDB taxonomy): domain Bacteria; phylum CLD3; class CLD3; order SB21; family SB21; genus SB21. Next base: position 13,611 of record JAEUSK010000270.1, read on the forward strand.
TACGATACTACAAATAGCCTAAATTTTTTAATACGGTGTTGTTTTTTCGCCAGTCCTCCTTCACCTTGACCCATAACTCCAGAAAAACCTTTCGGTCAAGAAACCTCTCAATATCTTTTCGGGATTCTTCTCCAACGCGTTTAAGCGCTTCCCCGTTTTTTCCGATCAAAATGACTTTTTGTGATTGACGTTCCACGATGATGGATGCGCGGATGAA
>JAEUSK010000033.1 GCA_016787925.1 bacterium
ACAACGGAACATTACGGTATTGACTGTAACTGACTGCAAACAAAGCGACTGCAATAACCAACTCGTGAATTTTTCTATGCCTTATTGTTACAATTACCAAAACACCCGACAAAAAAGTGAATATGTAGTACAGTGTAATTACCTGCGGTGGAAAAATCGTGGAACGGGAACGGGCGAATGAAGACCATGGGGAAATAAACTCCAAAATAGTATTCTTAAAAATACTTCCGGAATCAAGCCGGGTTGCCAATTCCAATGGAAACAGCGCCCCGTCGATAAAATAAGGGTTGATCAATACGGACGCCATTCCAATAAAACTCCACATCCACAAATATCGGTCTATCTTTTTTTCCTGGAACATAACCGAAACTGCATAAGCGCCCATAATTAACAGGCCGATGACAAAAAGTCCGTGGGTATTCGTCCACAAAACCATGATTACAGGAAGTATCCATAATACACGGCGGCGCTCCCGTACGTAATGATCCAAGACATGCAACATCAGTATCATCAATATCCATGTCATGACCTCAGGCCGAAAGTTAAACCGCACTTCTATAGTTAACAGAACCCCTAACATGAGCCAGAGGGAGGCGGCAGAGGTAATCTGATTCGATTTAAACCAATAGTACATCAGTGTAAAAACGATCAGGATCAATGTAACGTAAACTGTTGAAATACCTTCGAATCCAAACCAAGCGTAGACAACATAGAGAAGTATCTGAAAAAGCCAATGAAGATCTATGTAGGCGTGATTGGGAACTGTATATGTAAAGGAATCGAACGTCGGGAATGCTCGATTTTGAATTATCCACTCTCCTCCATGCAAATGAAAACCTAGGTCATTTTCTGCTATGAATCGAAACGACAACACAATCAGAAGCAGAAATAAGGAGAAAAACGGCAACAGACGTACTACCCTGGGGAATAGATGTGCAAACTGCATCATTGGATTATGAATAACGCATCTCCAGTTAAGATTTGAATTTTGCACCCATTCGTTTACGTATAGGTATTGTAACCGACATCAAGTGCATGTTCTATTTGTTCGATAAGAATTTTTCAATTTGTCGGCGATGGCGCAAGATATGAACTATAGCGTGTTCAAGCAGCTGTTCAATATCGTATTCTTCATCCCAGCGCGTCATGAAACGAATGGAAAATAAGTTAAGTTCAATTTGCTCTCTATTCAAATCATATAGTTCTCTTATGTTGAATTGTAGCATGGATTCGGTCTCATGCACAGCCTGCGTTGGCGTATCGATGGCTATTTTGTCGGTATCAGGAAACGCAGACGTCTTGTTAAGCGCCGACAAAACATAATTAGCGTAACCATACCCGGAACGAACAACATGTTTTGATATGGTCTGAATGGACCGACAGTGTTCGTCGGAAGTATTTGGATCAACGATTGTGGTAAATTGTGCCGGCGTCAAACTTCTGATTACACCGGTATATTCATTCACGGCTTTTTGATATTCATCCATGATCGCGCCCAGGCCCCCTATTCGATACGAAAGTGATTCCACAAAAATTCTCCGATTTGGTTTTATGATTCTTCTATGTTTTGATTCTATATCTAATCATGACTATGACGGCCGTGTTTTTCTTAGACACGACTCGTCGCCTACATCGATTAATAATTAGTTGCCACAAATGTAGGAATATGGTACAGACTTGTCAACGAGATTTATCGAGTCTGTCGATAGTCTTTGTGAAACAAATACTGTATCGCTCTTTCACCTGGCGTCAAACTTTCTCCTTTAAAATCAAAAGAATTTATTGTATGTTCTCACGTTTAAGATTATTTATTTTTATATGGAGCCACACATGTCATCTCTTCAAACGATTACGCCTGCGATCCGAACAAATGAAATCACCTATGCCGTACGTGATGTTGTAATTCTGGCAGAGAAAGCCGCGAAACGCGGCCTGGAAATGGTATATTTGAATATCGGCGATCCGAATGTATTCGATTTTTGCACTCCCCCGCATATTATTGAGGCCGTACACAAAGCCATGGTGGCCAATAAAAACGGATATTCCGCTTCCTCCGGCATTAAGGAGGGGCTCGCCGCGGTTGAAAAAGAAGCAGAGCGAAAAGGCATTCGGAATATTCGGGATATTTTTATTACCACCGGCGTCAGCGAGGCGATCGATTTGTGTTTGACAGCTCTGGTAAATGAAGGCGATAATGTATTGACGCCCAGCCCCGGTTACCCGTTATACCAGGCGATTCTTAAGAAATTAAATGTGATTGAAAATTCATATTATCTTGATGAAGCCAATGACTGGCAGCCTAATGTGGATGAGATGGCATCCAAGATCAATTCCAGAACCCGAGCGATCATTTTAATTAATCCTAATAATCCTACAGGATCGGTGTATTCCAATGAGGTTCTGCTGCGGGTTATTGAACTTGCAGCAAAACATAATCTTGTGATATTTGCTGATGAAATTTACGATAAACTCATTCTCGACGGCGGCCATCATGTCGCGCTGGCTTCTTTGAATTCTGACGTTCCGATCATCACGCTAAACGGCCTGTCCAAATCATTTCTAGTACCGGGTTTTCGTATCGGCTGGGGAATCATATCCGGGGAAGAGGCGCGAATTCGAACTTACGTTGAAGCTATTAATAAGTTATTACGCGCGCGCCTTTGCGCCAATCATCCCATGCAATATGCCATTAAGCCTGCTTTAGAAGGAGATCAAAACCATCTGACCGATGTTAAGGCGCGTTTAACCAAACGCCGGAATATCACTTTTGAAATGCTGAATTCCACGCCAGAAATTTCACTGGCCAAACCTAACGGCGCTTTTTATGCATTCCCTTCCCTGCATATCAATAAAACAGACGATGAATTTGTTCGCGCGTTAATAGAAGAAACCGGCGTGGTGGTTGTTCCCGGCAGCGGCTTCGGGCAGGTTGCCGGGACAAAACATTTTCGAGTTGTATTCCTGCCGGATGAAAATAAGCTGAAGAAAGCCTACGAAAAAATTCTGGATTTTGCCGCAAAGTTCAATAAAAATTAGAATCTGGCTCCGCTCGGTTCGGGTCAAAAATTCATTTCATATGCGAATTTAAAATATTGCCCCGAATTTTCAAAAAGTCGGTTGTCATTTAAACCAGGATCTTTCTGTAAGTTCAGTACAACATACACATTACTCCCTGCAAAAAATTCATACTGCAAAAGTGAATTCCACGAGGTTACTCTTGATATACCGTTTGGGCTATTGTCATCTACAACCCGTTTCTGAAAAAATGATCGCAGGTAAAGTTTATCCATTACGCGATAATTGAGCTTGATACGATATATTTTCTGATCAAAATCCTCAGTATGCTGCCCTACGTACGAAAGTAGCAATCCCATACTGCTAAACAGAGACAGCGACAATTCTCCATAGGGATTTTGCAGGAAAGCCCCATAATAAGGGCCGAAATTGTATCCGACAGAGAGGGTGTGGTTGCCGTATATAAATTTTACACTGTGATCCTGGAGAAAATTGGTCCGCGTCACAATAGTCGTATCACTCGTTTCGTCATCCGGGCGGTTATACTCGAAATAATGATTTGCACTCAGCCAATCGTTGACCTTGTAATTAACATACGTATTAACATTCTCTTGATGTTTGAAATTATCAGATAATCGTTGCGCACGGTAATACTGTGCACCTGCATTGATAGAAGAAAAGTACTTCACGTTTCGTACAACATTATACCCGCCTCCGATGATAACTTCATCATAATTGTCTCCGTAATTATTGAACAGCGTCTGAACACTGAGTCCGTTTTCAAATCGATTATAGATTATATCCGCGTAAGGCCCTCCCCCGCCGTTGAATTGATAGTACAAGTGTCCTCGATACGCATTTCCACCGGTATTCGCAACGAACTGCGGCTGAAAGATCCATCTGGAAAATAAATCGATCTTACTGTCAAAACTGTACGTTTTATGCATAACGGAGTCCGCGGGATCGTCATCCACAATAATGGTCGAACCAATCGTGAATTTCTGAAAAACGAGATTCGGCCTTGCAGCAAAAAATTTCCGCCTTTCGCTATGCGATAATCCAGGCGCGGCTTCCTCTTCAACGTACACGACACCGGTCTTCAGATTATTGCTTCGATAGGTGTAATTTAATCCGTAGTGAATGTCCTGTATGGCTCGTGTATAAAAGATATTGATCGGTGTGCGGTAAATATCCAGATCTTTACTGAAAAATGTGCGTTTCTCGACCAAAAATATCGGCCGTTTGTACAAGGAAAAATCGAACGGATCGGCCTCCAGAGTTGATTCGTCGGTATTATACGTGCCCTTCAATTTGTGTTTTTCCAGGCTAAGGCTCACTTCACCGCCGAACGAACTTTTAAATGTCGAATCAAGCTTGCTCGCTACGATGTAAGGCGTAGCGTTTAAACTCACGTTGGCCCGCTCATCAAATGGTTTTATGTCCCAGATATAGGTCCCCTTGAGGTTCAATAATTCGCTCGTCGGGCTGATCGAATAGAAAAATCCCGTGCCGTCGGGCTTATATGCAAAGAGTTGTACATCAACACCAATTTGAGAAGTATTCTTATTCTGAATTTTATCGACCGGAATTCGCACTTCAGATTCGATATACCCGGCCTCGCCGTCCTTCGCCTCACGGTAGATCACGGATTTATTTTGCCAAACCCAGTCCCATTCCTGAGACATCTGACGCTGATTGTAAATGAGCATGTCGCGCTGGTTATCCAGAAAACTGAAGGCGAAAAAATAACCATTCTTTCTTTTGTTTTCGAGGTCAAGCAGAATAAAGAACTCGTTTTCCTCGTCGGTACTCCGATCCCGGATGAGCGATTGTCTAATCACGCGTCCCCGCGGCCAGAATTTTATCGCCACATAAACAGCATCGTTCGACTGCTTAATGTATACGATTGTTTTATCATAATATTTTTCATTCGTCTGCGGAACGATCATTGTAAAATCTTCAAATACTTTGGCGTCTGCCCATTCCTCATCATGAATTTTGCCGTCGATCTTCGGTAAAATCTGTGATTGGGAAAATACATCGGATATAGGATAATACGTTGAAAGTGCGAGTAGAAGTTGTAGCACGCGTTTCATGAGATCTCCTGCGGATGGTTGAAAATAGTGTTGCTTCTGTTAAACAATCTTACAAACCTCTCACAGCCCCTCGTGAAAAAAACTAAAGAAAAAGCTTGCCAACCTGTTTAACGAAAAGATGATATGATGTTACAAGCCGTAATTAACATTTCAAACGCGATATCTACTGAAAAGTTTCAATACGATCGGATTTTAACAAAATAATATTGGTGGAGATATTATTACGCCGCGTGTGATAAGGCTCACGGCAGATCGAGCATGACCCAAAAGGGTTATGTTGGGATGATTTGTCAACGGTCAGAGTACGGACGTGTGAATGATTATTACTTCCGTGGCAAAAAATTATTACTTGACTAAGCGCCGTAACTTAACGTATTATGACCGTTAATAATTTTTCAAAAAAACACTTATCTCAATTGGCATCTCAGTTCATGCTTTCGCAAAATCAAGTGGTCTATTATGAGGACCCTTTTATGGACGTTCTTTGGCACCCAGACGTCTGCATACCCCGGCTTTGCTGGAAAAGGTTTTCCGCGACAGGGGCCTATCGAAAAGCCATGGAGAAATTAATTGACTTAGCTGCTGAAAAACGGTCGAAGTTTTGCTGGCTCGATCTTGAGGAGCTATCGGTGGTTGATAAAGACGATCAAACGTGGATTAAGGAAACCTGGCTACCGCGCACCGTTCAGATTGGTATTAAGCATGTCGCGGTTACCATGCCGTCAACTCCGCTTGCAAAAAATTCTCTGCTCAAAGGTTTACGTTACGAAAATCATCACGCTCTTGAGATCGGATATTTTAACCATTCGGATGAACTTCTGAATTGGCTGCTGCGGCTGTCGAATGTTCAGAATGACTAGTCCAGCCCGTTTCCATAAACAATGTTCTAAACAGAAAAATCAATCAGATTTCCATTAGCAACTTTCAAATAATCCGCCACACGCATCACTATCGAATCGGTAAGTGAGCCCGCATTAAATGCAATAACTTCGTTTTCTGCAATAGACCTATCGATAAAGAGTTCGAAGTCAAGAATAGGTCTTCCAAAAGGCGGGACAGAACCGGCAACAAGCCCTGTCGTTTGCATTAATTCGTGCGGCGTTGCAAAACGGATTTTACGTACTTCAAAATAGCGTTTGATTTTATTTGAATCAACCTTCCTGTCAGCCGTAATGACGAAAAGTTTGAAGTTATCGCTCACCTTCATAACGATCGCCTTCCCGCCCGTTTTAAGCTCTTCCCCTCTGGCCAGCGCCGAGTCCGCAGAAGTATAGGTTGGTTCATGGCGGATCTCCTTAAATTCGACTCCGGACGATATAAGAAATTGTCTAATTTTGCCCAGGTGATCCATCCGCATTCCTTAAATGCAAAGAGGCTGCTTTATCAGTTAAAACAGCCTTCTTTAAATATTGTCGTCTTGCTTTGACCAACGTGAGTATAACCTAAGCCATATCAATAATCATTGCGATGGATAATTACGACTTAATAATATACGACATCATGCCGAAATCCTTCAGATTCCGCATCGGCCCGTCAGAATCATGATTGGCAGGCGACCAGCCGTCATGTACTTCCGATGCTATGTGAGCAAGCTCTCCTCTTAATGCGATTTCAATAAAAACGGGAAGTATGTCTTCGTCATAATGAGTTTCTATGCCTGATTCGAGTATGTGGCAGGCTTCAATGGTCCGCAGAGCTTTCCGATAAGGCCGGTCACTGGTTAATGCGTCAAACGTATCCGTGATAGCCGTAATCCGAGATTCAAACGGAATCGTATCCCCGATCAATCCGTAAGGATAACCCGTTCCGTCCATTTTTTCATGATGATATGCAATTATATTTAAGAGTGGCCTGCTCGATTTAAGCGGCGCACAAATCTGCAGTCCGATTGCAGGATGTTTCTTGATTTCTTCAAATTCTTGATTGGTAAGTTTATCGCTCTTCAGTAATACGCTATCACGTATGCCGATCTTGCCAATATCATGCAAAATGGCCCCATTCATTAAAACCGTCTGGTATGCCGGATCCAGGCCTAACGCGCCGGCTAATTTCATAGCGTATCTTCCGACACGCTCTGAATGACCGCGTGTATAAGGGTCGCGCGCCTCCACTGCCCTTGCAAAAGCAAAAATCACTTCATCGACATTGACCAGCGTCGCCTGAAGAGTTTTCATCTCGATAGCGGATGCCACACGAACCTTGAGTTCCATCGGATCAAACGGCTTTCCGATGAAATCATTTGCGCCAACCTGGATTCCTTTTATCTTATCGTCCGGCCGTGTCAGTCCGGTTATGAGTATGACGGGAATATCTTTCGTGACAGGATCTTGCTTAACATACCTGCAAAGATCGAAGCCGTTGATATGGCGTATCGCGATGTCGGATAGTATCAAGTCCGGTGGGTTTTCTTTTATTTCTTCCATTGCCCTTTTGCCGTTGGGAACGATGGTCACGGTATACCCGTCTTTTTCAAGAAGAACTTTTACTTCCTGGGCTATGCGAATTTCGTCATCAACAAGCAGTACGTTCTTCGAGACACTTTCCGTCCACTGTAATGCGGCTATTTTTTTCTTTATTTGTTCACTATGATCGCCCAAAAAAAAATCCTTCTCACCTAGTTTGCTTAATTGCAACAAATAACCGAAATATACCTGTAAAAACTATATAAGTAATCAAATCATAGTACTAATGTAACAACACTTACCCGAACAATCAATACTGTCTTTCACCTATTTTGCGACAAACCGGTGAGACTTTTCAAGACCTCGCTGATGTTCTTTGCTTCATCAAAAAATGAAAGCAGTTTATTTAGTATCTCTTCTACCACTGAATCCGGACACGATGCGCCGCTGGTAAGCATGACGGTGATTCGGTTTTTATTTGGCATGAAATTATCAGTTGTCAATTCGGCCTTTTTGTGATAATCAAAATGATCGATCCTGTGTTTTGAAATGATCTTTCCTTGTGAAGAAATCAGGTAGGTCGGCAACTTCTGCTCACACAGTTCCACAATATGCGACGTGTTGGAACTGTTGTAACCTCCGGCAACGATAGCAAAATCGGCCGTTTCCTTCAATAGTCCATAGGTTGCGTTCTGATTGTCATTGGTCGCATAACACAGCGTGTCGCCCGTATCAGAAAAGTGCTTGTGGATATTGGTTTCATTAAGTTCATATCTGCGAATCATGATTTCTCTGAGATAGTCGGCGATGGCCTGCGTGTCGCTTGCCAGCATTGTCGTTTGATTAACCACGCCGATGCGTTGCAGGTCCTTATCAACATCAAAGCCTTCGGAGATTTGATTCTTGAATATATGGTAAAACTCATTTTTTGGAACCTCTCCCAGCAAGATACCGCCTAATTTCTTCGCTTCAGCCATATCACGTAAGACCATCGTCGGCGCATTCATCCGGCTGTGCGAAAACGTTGCGCGGGTTTCTTCGTGCGTTGGCTTTCCATGGATGATAACGGAATATCTTTCCTTCCCGATCGCAGAGGCCTTGTTCCACACTTTTTCGACGAATGGGCAAGTCGTATCGTAGGTATAGGATTGAATCCCGATTTCGGCCAACCTGCGCTCAATTTCAACTGTCGTGCCAAATGCCGGAACCAAAACCACATCATTCGGCGTCAGGGTCTCCCATGGGATCAGCTGTTGTCCCGATGTGTGCATGATGAACCGAACCCCTCTGCTTTGCAGGTCCTGATTCACTTCCGGGTTATGGATCATTTCACTCAATAGGAAAATACGTTTGTTTGGATTCTCTGAAATCGCCTTATAGGATATCTCTATGGCGTTTTCGACCCCGTAACAAAACCCAAAGTGCCGGGCTATCAGAAATACTATTGGGCCAAAATCCAACCGCGTAGGCGAAAAATCTTTCTTTCGCGTATCCTGCTCCCGCCGGTACTCCTTTATTGACGTGATCACTGAACTGCGGTAGAAAGCCGGTATGTCAAACTTTTTCATAATGCTTTCCTAGTAACGGCCTAACAGAGATTAAATTTCACAAAAACAACCGAAAATATATTTCGGATCTGTTTCCGTCTGATAACTTATTCCACATGAATTGGCTCTTGATCCGGGGTAATATATTAAATCGAGTTTTAATTCAAAACAAAAAAGCCGTACGATTTTGACGTACGGCTTTGATGGCAGATTGGATGGCGTCCTATTGAATGACTTTACCGTAGGTTTCAACCTGTTTCTTTATTTTCTTAATATCGCCGACGATGACAATGGCAATATCTGAATCACGGATGTACGATTTGACCATCTTTGAGATTTCTTCCGGCGCAATCGCATAAACGTTTTTCACGTAATTCGTGAGATACGTATCAGGCAGTCCATGCAAACTCAAGAAGCTCAGCTGATTGGCAATACCTGCCGGGGAGGAATTTTGCAGCACAAACGTTCCTGCAAGGTAGTTTTTAATTCCGTCAAGCTCCTCCTTGTCGGGAACTTCATTCTGCAACCGATTGATCTCAAATAATATTTCCTTAATAGATGCCCCTGTCACGTCGGTCGTTACATCCGCAACTTCCGCCCAGTAAGCGCTGCGGTATCTAACCGAAACCGTGCTTCTGGGCGAATAGGTGTAGCCTTTGTTTTCGCGGATGTTACTCGTGATGCGGGAACCAAACGATCCGCCCAGCATGGAATTCATAACCGTCAGTGCCAAGTAGTCAGGATGTGACGGATCAATCACCGGCAAACCCATATATATCGTGGATTGCGATGCTCCAGGACGATCAATAAGGTAAATAGCACGCGACGAACTCATCTTGGGCGGGTTCTGTGTTGCGGCTGTACCTTCTTTCCATGTACCAAATACTTCTGCAAGTGTTTTCTCAACAGCTTTCGCATCAAACACACCAACTACATAAACGGATGTACGTTTAGCGCCATAATTCTTGTCATAAAATTCTTTAACATGATCTATCGTAAAAGAATTGACCATCTCCTCAGTAGGAAAATAGCGGCCGTACGGATGGTTTCCGAACATCACTTGACTGAATTTTTCCGAAGCCAGGCCGGACGGCTCAGAGCGCTGCACCGTTAACTGCCGAACCAGGTTATTTTTCAATCGTTCAAGTTCCGATGAAGGAAATGCCGGGTTTTGAAGCATGTCTCCGATTAATTTGATGAAATCCGGACCAAATTCCGATAAGACTTCTCCGGTAATAAATACCTGGTCAGATCCTGTAGCCACATCGATCGATCCGCCCATGCTGGCGGCCGCTTTCGCAAGATCCTGAGCCGTACGTGTCTTGGTTCCTTCTTTGAGAAATTCACCTGCCAGATCGGCCAACCATATCTGAGATGAGGACTCGTCGATATTTCCCGTCCGTATTATTACCCGGATATTTACTTTAGGTACTTTTCCATAGGAGATCATAGTACCCGACAGTCCGTTGGGCAATGTCACAACTTTTTTCTGCGGAAGATTAAAATCTTTCGGCGTTCCTCCTGCCGGCGGCGTCTCCTTTTGCGCCCAAAGTGAAACGGTCAGAAGAGACAGCAGGCCGATGATCACAACTTGTCTCGTTTTCATAGGTATCTCTCCTTACTTTTTAGAAATGTTTGATGTTTGGGTTTGTAGAATCAGCACCGTACGATTCGAATTTCTCAAATACTCTTTCGCCGTTTCCTGGATCAGTTTAGGGGTCACTTTTTTAAATTCATCTTCAAGTTTATTGATACGGCTCGGATCATCATCAAATATGGCAAAGCTGGCCAACAAATCCGCCGTGCCAAACCCGTAAAAGCTCGTGATTTCAGAATACAGCGCCGAGCGAATCTTAACCATTGCGCGATTATATGTTTCCTGATCGATCGGTTCACTGCGAAGTTTTTCAATTACCATATCAACTTCTGCCATGATAGAATCAGGTGCAACATTAGGATCATGGATCAAGTCGGCCATCCAAACCATCGGGCCGTTATAGTTGAACATATTGCCGAGATAATTGATGCCGCCGGTTAATTCTCCTGTAAAACCCTTTTTCTGAACCAGCGCTTCAAACAGCTTACTATCGGCGCCCTGAACCAATATCTGATCAAGTATGCCCATCGCGAAATACTCAGGCGTGTTACGCGCAGGCATGTGATAGGCAAACGCCAATGCCGGCCGTTTTGCCAATGCATCCGTCTTGGTCACTTTCTTTTCAACCTCTTGCTTTGGCTCGCTTATATCCGGTTTTGCGGGAAGTTCGGATTTTGGTAATGATCCGAAATACTGCTTGACCCATGCCAGCGCTTGCTTGGAATCAAAATCGCCGACGATCACTAACGCCGCATTGTTCGGCGCATAATAAGTCTTGAAGAATGAAGAAACATCTTCCAATGTCGCGGCATCGAGATCTTTTAACTCACCGTAAAAATTGTGCGCATTAAACCAGTTAGTATTGGCATATTGCGGCATATCCAGCCAGGGAAACCCGCCATACGGACGATTCAAGACATTAACCTTTACCTCATTCTTAACAACTTCCTGTTGATTTTTTAGATTATCCTGGCTGATTTTTAGCCCCTTCATGCGGTCGGCCTCTGCCCACAACGCCGTTTCCAATTTGTGCGCAGGAAGAATTTCAAAATAATTAGTGAAGTCAAATCGGGTAGAACCGTTTAACACGCCGCCGCTGCGCTGAACTAACTTAATGAATTCCATTTTTCCGAGATTATCCGAACCTTGGAACATCATATGCTCAAATAAGTGGGCGAAGCCGGTTCGATCCTTCGGTTCGATGCGAAAACCGATATTGTAATACACGCCAACCGTTACGATCGGCGCGGTCGGGTCAGGTGAAAGAACCACCTTGAGTCCGTTATCCAATTTATGATATTCTACCGCAACGCGAAAACTCTTACCGCTTTCCTTCGCGCATGATAGGAACATCATGGCCATCAGGATAACAAGCCATCCTGAAAATCGAGAGTATTTCATACCATCCTCCGTCATGATTACGAGTTTAGTTTATTAGCAAATATATTAAATAGAATCACAACAACAAATAATCTCGCCTATTCCATTTTCCAATCCGGCAGTCGTCCGGGAGTCCAGGGCGCGCCAAGTTTATCCAGTTGTGCCTCTAATGACTTCAAATCTGTTTCGATCACAGTCCTTACTTGTATCAGCGCCGGGCCGAATTGTTCCGCCGCGATGATATAAGCATCAAGCTGCGTTTGAGTTGGATCGGATGTGGTTTCCCATGTTCCGTCAATAATATACTGCAGTCTTTCCGTGACCGGCGGAATCTGATTTTCGTTCCGTTTAGCCAGCGTTTTGTCACCGGTCATTACTCGCTGAATCGCGGCAATCTGCGTCTTAAGCTGCCTGACTTTTTCAATGAGCGATTTATTTGAGCTAACTGCCGTCAGCGCCGATTTCTCAATAAGGGCAAGCCGCTTAGTGACATCATCCGTTGCGGCATTCACCGCCAAAACGGCTTGCTGGAGGCGCGCAACTTTTCGCTGGAACGCTACTAATGCCGCGCGGTCTTTCGCCGGTAAGGTTGTATTGTTCAGTGGATGCGCAACAAACTCGACTGGACCAAAAAGTTCCGTGATCACGCCATTTTCGTTCTTCGACATTGTGACCTTATATTTTCCTGGCAGAATGGGCATTCCGTAAAGTTTATTTATTTCAGTTTTTTCAGTTACGGGCGTCACGTTTGGATAACGCAGATCCCATGCGATACGGTTCATGCCGGCTTTTGCCGGAGCGGTCAGGCGGCGAACCACATTGCCACCGTCATCAGTAACCGTAAATATCAAATAGGGAGCCTGTTCCTCATCTTCATCGCGCAAATCGGTGAACGAGGGATAAGGTAAAACGAGTTTTTTCTTTTCAGCTTCTTTTTCAGCATCTTTTCGCTTTTGTTTTCTTGTCTTTATTTCGTCCTTTAAGTAGTATGTAAATAAAGCTCCGAAATCAGGATTTTTTGCCCTATAGAATGTTTCGCCGTAATCGTATTTCTCCCGCGAGTAATCCGGCATATACATCAAGGCATCTTTGACCGGAAACACGTACGCATTCGTCTTTAGTAAGTCTTCCGACAGTTTGCGCAGCGGAGTAAAATCATCTAAAATATATATACCGCGTCCGAATGTTCCAATTGCAAGGTCGTTTTCGCGCTTCTGAATTTCTAAATCCCGCACAGCAATTGTCGGAAATTCACCTTTGAGCTGGATCCATTTCTTTCCGCCGTCAATGGTGAAATATAATCCGAATTCCGTTCCGCAGAACAGAAGGTTTGGGTTGACAAAATCTTCCGTGATCGTGTAGACTACGCCGTTATCCGGAAGATTACCGCGGATGGACGTCCATGACTTTCCTTTATCCGTACTCTTGAGAAGGTACGGCTTGAAATCGGCATTCTTATGATTATCAAACGATGCATACACCACGTTGTCATTATGCTGTGAAGCGAACAGATCGCTCACGTAGGTCATTTCAGGCACGCCGGGAAATTTATCAAGTTTTCGCCAGTTCTGCGCGTCTTCAGTTACCTGTATTAAGCCGTCATCCGTGCCAACAAAGATAAGATTTTCTTTTAATGGCGATTCGGTGAGCGAAACGATATTCCCGAATAGCGACGTCGACGCGTTCTTGGCAACGGCATCCGGGCCCCACACCTTACCCATTACGGGAAGTTTATTACGGTCGATCATGCGCGTAAGATCGGGGCTGATCGATTTCCATGACTGGCCGCGGTCATCGCTTCGAAAAACGCGATTCGCCGCAAAATATAAACGCGTATGTGAATGGGGGCTGAGCAAAAGCGGTGTGTCCCAGTTCCATCTATGTTCCTCGCCTTTCTCCGGCTGTGGCTGTATGAACAAGACTTCGCCGCTTTTTCGGTCCATACGTACAAGCCCGCCATACTGCCATTCGCCGTACACGATATTCGGGTCCTTGGGATCCACCTGGGCCTTGTAACCGTCTCCGCCTACAACGAGAAACCAATCCTCATTCGTTATGCCGCCGTTATTGGTCGTTCGTGTCGGGCCTCCCCATGTGCTGTTATCCTGCGTGCCGCCGTAAACGTAGTAAAATGGTTCCGAGTTATCCACCGTGATACGATAAAACTGCGTGACAGGCAAATTAGGAGAAAAACGAAAAGTTCTTCCGAGATCATAAGATTCGTACAATCCTCCGTCACCGCCAATCATCAAATGATCGGTATTGTCCGGATCAATCCAGATTGCGTGATCATCCACATGACGATGCTCATTACCGAGATTTCGCCACGTCTTTCCGCCGTCATCCGTTAATTTTAAATACGTGTCCATACTGTACACGCGGTCAACGTCTTTAGGGTCACAAATAATTTCCTGATAATACTGCGCGCTCGTAGAAATATATTCATAGCGTTTTTCCCATGACGCGCCTCGATCAGAGGAACGGAAAAACCCGCCGGAATTATCTGAAGTCTCGATCAGGGCAAACACTACATCCGGATTGACCGGAGAAATTGCTAATCCGATTCGCCCCATATCCCCTGACGGGAGGCCTTCGGATAATTTGGTCCACGTTAGCCCACCGTTGGTTGATTTATGAATAGCCGACTCAGGGCCGCCGTTGATCAACGTCCAGACATGACGCCGCCGTTGGTAAACAGAAACGTAAAGAACATCCGGATCGCGCGGATCCATTGCAATATCTGAGGCGCCGGTATTTTCACTGATCTTAAGCGACAGATCCCATGTTTCGCCCCCATTTGTCGATTTGAATAATCCTCTGTCCCCGCCGGGCCCCCACAACGGGCCTTGCGCGGCAACATAAACTACATTTGAATTTCTCGGGTCAACGACAATTTTCCCTATATGTTCGGATTTTTTCAATCCCATATTTTTCCAGTTCTTGCCGCCGTCCAATGATTTGTAAACACCATCGCCATACGATACACTCCGCTGGCTATTGTTCTCACCGCTTCCAACCCAAACTACGTTTGCATTATTAGGATCTAAAGTGACACAGCCAATGGAATATGAATTTTGCGAATCAAAAACAGGTGAAAATGTAATGCCGCCATTCGTCGTTTTCCAAACGCCTCCTGACGCAACGCCAACAAAAAAGTTACTGTGATCTTTTGGATTGACGGCAAGATCAATAATACGGCCTGACGTGATCCCGGGACCGACTAGTCGCAATTTTAAACCAGAAAATGTTTTGGATTGAAAATAATCCGTAGTGTCTTTTTGTGGTTGTTGTGCCAGAATATGAAAACTGCACATCAACATACCTATCCATACTGCGTAGAACATTTTTTTCATGATAACTCCTTTTTTATTAGCTCATACGGTGAGCATGATTATTACGGATATTAATACAGATCATTTTGATTCTAATTCTTTTCGATACGCACGCGGGCATCCACGGCAATAATATTTTTGCCGCATCCCAAAAGGGGATTGATATCTAATTCATGTATCTCCGGCGCCACCAGCAGCAAGTGAGATAAACGCACGATTATATCGGCAAATACAATCTCATCAGCGCCTTCCTGCCCGCGAATCCCTTTGATTAGCCTATATCCATCCAGGTCCCGGATCATGTCTAGCGCTTCCTGCGGCGTTAAAGCCGAGAGGCCGTATGACACGTCCTTTAATACTTCGACAAAAATTCCGCCCAGCCCGCACAAAATAACGTGGCCAAATCCCTTTTCATATTTAGCTCCAATAAATAATTCTATTCCGCTCAACATCGGCTGTATCAATACTCCCGAAACATCCTTTATTTTCGTCAAACGGTCAAATTCTGATACTAGTTTATCATCGGTTCTAATATTAAGCACTACCCCGCCGATGTCGGTTTTGTGAACCGGACCTATGGCTTTCATGACTATCGGATATTTGAGATCATGGGCGGCCTTCAGCGCTTCTTCAGAATTAATGGCCGTCATTTCTCTTACGCTTGGGATCCCGGCGGCATCGAGTAGGATTTTTATGTCATCGGGCTTTAAATAACCGTTTGGAACATCGCGCAGAATCCTTCGAATGGCAACTTCGTTTATTCGGATTTCACTTATTTCAGGTATACCTGGCAGCCTGGTGCGGCTGACTTTACTCAAAGCCTTGGCAAGCAAGACTTCATCCGGAAAGCAAACCTCACCTTTGGAAAGAAAAAACTCCACCTCACTCTTAGCGGTCAATGTCGACGGCAACACGCTAAAAATAGGTTTCCTGCAGGATTTTTTCTTTTGATGAATCACCTCGTATGCTTCATAAACTTCTACCAGGCCCGGCGTTCCGAAAATCACTGCCATGGCATCAATCGCCTCAAAATGATTCTCTGTATAATCGATGATGTGTCCTAATTGCTCCGCCGTGCCCGTTGCCAAAAAATCGATGGGGTTGTTAACGGATGATCCCGGAAAAAGTTTCTGCAAAAGTTCCGATGCATGATGGCCCTCAATTTTAGGAACTAACATGCCGCCTTTCGATAATGCGTCTGTCATCATGACCGCAGGACCGCCTGCGTGTGTAATAACGGCAATATTTTTGCCGTGGAAAACAGGATGCATGAATACGCAGGCCACATTGATCAGGTCCTCGCGGCCGGAACACCTCACTATCCCTGCCTTTCGGAAAAGCGCATCTACCGCCGTATCCGAACTTGCCAGTGCGCCCGTGTGCGAAGATGCGGCTCGGCTTCCCGCCTCGGAACTGCCCGCCTTGATCGCGGCAATTCTGCAGCCTTTTTGAATCAACGAGAGCGCATGCTTGAGAAGTATCTGCGGTTTGTCAATTTTTTCGATGTAAAGTAATTTGACCGTCGAACTTGTTTCGGGATCAAACGACTCATCAAGATATTTTAGAATTTCCTCGACGCCGATTTGCGCGCAGTTTCCAACTGAAAAAATATTTGAAAAAGTCAGTCCCTTTGGAATACCGGACTCTAAAATAAAAACGGCCGTTGCTCCGGAACCTGAAATGAGGTCGCAGCCTTTCGGGTTGAGTTTGGGGATCGGCTGTGTGAAAACACCGTGGTAGTGCGGGGTTAGAACACCGATTGAATTGGGGCCTATCATCACGCCGCCAACGCTTTCAACGATCCGCACAATTTCGTCTTCCAACCGCTTACCTTCGCGCCCAACTTCACTAAATCCTGCCGACAGGACAATGAAAGCACGGGTATTTTTGTCTTGGGTCAGTATCTTTACGGCGTCAGGGACAAACTTAGCAGCAATGGCAATGATCGCCAAATCTACGTCCGGCAAATCCAGAATATTTGTATGACAAGAAATACCTTGTATGGATTTCTCTTTCGGATTGGTCACATAAAGTTTGCCTGAAAACTTACCGTCGATAAGATTTTTTAAAACTCTTCCACCCGGTTTATGAATATCATTTGACCCTCCGACCACGACAATACTTTTTGGATGTAAAAGCTGCAGATTCATGATGAGACAGGTCTTGCCTTAAAATTTGGATGAAAAAGAAGCGCTGTGCGATATGCGGCGTATGAAAAGAACGGTGCGGCGAATACGTCAACGCTGTAATGGACGTGCTGAACCAGAAGGCAAAACGCTAATACACACGTTCCCAGCAACAAAATAATTTTAAGAGGCCTCTGTGGCACGCACAAGAACAAGATGAACATGGTTGCCGTATGTCCGGAGAAAAAAAGATCGCGCGTAAGTAATTTACCGGTGCCGATTATTTCCACCAATGGATCCTGCAAAGGAATCATGGCCAGCGGCGCCTCAAGGGGAATAAGGTACATCGCAGCCGTTCGAAATATGACCATGAGCGTATACGCCTGCATGCCTATCACGAGCCATTCAGGAAAAATGACTACGGCCACAATAGCGGATATCAAGCCAAGGTAGATCAGCGCAAATGTCAACCACGTCACATCCACCGGTGTCAGCATGGCAAGCACCGGATCATTAACCATGACCCCATGGCGCAATTCCACCCAATTTACAAAACGGGAAAATAAAGACAAAACAGTTAGCAGGCAGATCAACGAAACAGCCAGCTCGATTCGGAACAGTTGACGCGGCCACACTCTGGTCCAATTTTCTGAAAATTGTTTAAACATATTGGTTTGATTTTGTGAACGGCAGATAAATAAAGCGGATTTACACTTTTATCGGGATTTCAAAAGAAAATAAACCAATGCCGCTACATTGGTTTGCATACCTATGAATCCGACTACCGCATAACGGTCATATTTCCGCGTTTTTGCAAGGTGACGCCTCTGGGCATCAGTGTCGCCTAATCTCCTCGCGATCTTGGCCTTTTCAAATGTATCGTCGCCTTTTTTCTTGTAATAGGCTGCGCCAGCGCCAAATACCACGCCTAAGGCATTGCTGATCCATATGGCGCTTTTGTATTTATGCGGGCCCCGCTCCTGCCATTCGAGGTTAACAAATTGATTCTGGTTATTACTCCGGGTCTTTAGATTTGGGTTTTGTGATATGAATAAATAATTTTTTTCAATTGCCGAATCCGTAACCGTTACAAAAAAATCTTCGTATCCCGGTTTCTTGAACTGCAGTGTGCGGTTTTTGTACTGCGTCAGCCGCAGATAAAACGGCGTGACGCCCAGCAGTTCCGAATCGCAAGATACTGCAGCGCCGCTTGGAATGGAATTTATTTCAGCTAGCATATCAAAATATACTTCCACTTTTTCATTTTCCCCGGGACGAATGGTGATCGTTTTGGTAAAATCAAGCGCCTGAAAAGATGTTCGATCCGGATTTTGAACAACAACGACATGCTTCCCTGGAGGTAACGCTATCCTGTCAGATTTTGCATAGCTCGAATCATCGATTATTATTTTTTCAAAATGTACACGTGATAACAGTGTCAAATAACCATCGCCTTCCTGCGCTTCGAGCGGCATGCAAGCGGCCAAGCCATAAAACAGAAATATTATGTAGATTCTTTTTGTCATTACAAATTATTTTGACGTCTTAAAAGCATACACGTTTTTAGCTTCGGAGGCGACCAGGAGATATTCGCCATACAAAGCCATGTTTGTTTTGATCCTGCCCGCAGTCTTAAACTTCCAATTCGATTTGCCTGTTTCCAAGTCAATCGCATAAAGATATGAATCCTGCGATCCAACATACACAAAATTCTTTGTAATCACCGGCGCGGAGCTAATTGCGGATTGGGTTTGGAATTTCCAGGCAAGGTCACCATCCTTCTTAGTAAATCCGTACACAAAACCGTCCGTTGCACCGACAATAACCTTATCTTCGTTAACGGCCGCTGATGAAAAAAATTTGCCGGGCACCGCCGTTCCGATTTTGTACTTCCATCGCAGAGTACCTTCTTTCAAATTGATTGCATAGAATGTGCTGTCTGTTGACCCGATGTATACATTCTGATCATCCAGTACCGGCGCGGCATAAATAGCACTCCCGGTCTTAAATGTCCAGTTAACGCGGCCGTTATAGCGGTTGAGCGCGTAAACCGTGCCGTCATCGCAGCCAAAAAAAATGGCGGTTCCTGAAACCGACGGCGACGATCTCACGGGCTTCGGCGTTTCGTAGGTCCACAACGTTTCACCGTCTTTAAAATTTAATGAATAAAATTTATTGTACTGGTCGGCCAAATAAATATAATCTTCTACAATCAGCGGATTAGTCTCAATACCAGGCATCGGTTTGATAAAATTATAATCATTGTCATACAAGTTATAACTGACCAGCGCTTCCTTTCCGCTCGCTAACGCAATAATGGCGGTTTGATGACGAACGGACAAGCCGTTGGTGGCGGCATACAAAAATTTAAGGCTCCCTATCGTTCCGCCCTTTTGAATATCAAACGCATAAACACGCCCGTCGAGCGTCCCGGTATAAACAACCTGATCGGACGCAACAACAACTTCGTTCGGCGCGGAAGAAATATGTATTTCCCATACCAATTCCAACGGCGGATTCATTTCTGTTGAACGGTAATTATTACGGAATGCTGAGCCGCCGGCATTCTCCCAGTTTTCAATACCTGTTTTTCTGAAATAACTTGAAATTCGAATGCTTCCTGAAATGCCGCAAGAATATAATAATGCCGCAAAAACGGCTGTTAAAACAAACAAAAGAATCTTATTTGCGCTCATTTGCTTCTTTCTAATAATCATATCCAAACCAAATCTGCCAAAATATGCCTCGTGACCATCTGGGGTTCTTTAGAATTTCTCCTGTTTCAAAATCACGGCCGCCAAATTGTTCGTTGTCACGGGTTTCATTAAAATTGGTCACGATCGGGCGGCTTCGGTTACCCGGAAACTTCAGGCCGGCAAGACGGTATCCGCGGAGGTCAAACATCTTGCCGTAATCGAATCGCAAAACTAATACG
>JAEUSK010000077.1 GCA_016787925.1 bacterium
TTGCCCATCGCGATGCTCACGTCAGCCTGAGCGAGAGCCTCGGAGTCATTGATTCCATCGCCTACCATCGCTACCATTTTACCCTGCGCCTGCAATTCACGCACATGTTTAGCTTTTTCGGACGGCAGCACCGCTGCAAAATAGTGATCAATACCGGCTTCTTTTGCGATCGCGGAGGCTGTTTTTTCGTGATCTCCCGTGATCATATAAACCTCAAGCCCTATCTGCTTCAGTTCAGCAACAGCGTTTTTGGACGAATCCTTGATCACATCAGCGATGGCCAGAATGGCTAATATGTTTTTCTCATCTGAAAAATATATTACGGTTTTTGCGGCGGTTTTAAATTCCTCCGCACGGTTGCGCAACAAGTCGGATATTCTTAAATGACTTTCTTCAGCCCATTTTTCACTTCCAACAGAAAAAACCTTTCCTTCAAATTTCCCTTGAACACCCAAACCGGTAATTGAGTTGAAGTCAGTGATTAAAACCTCTTTTGAGTTTTGTTCGCGTAATTTTTTGACTACCGCCTCAGCGAGCGGGTGTTCGGAGTGTTTTTCCAGGCTCAACAAAACAGATGCGAACCATTTAATATCGGTGATTGATTCGTCCCAGACAATATCGGTTACGACCGCTTTGCCTGTGGTGATAGTTCCGGTCTTATCCAAAACGATCGTGTTAACTTTGTACGCTAATTCAAGGCTTTCCGCATCTTTTATTAGAATGCCTTTTTCAGCGCCTTTGCCGACTCCAACCATGATCGCAGTCGGCGTTGCGAGTCCCAAAGCGCAAGGACAGGCAATGATCAATACTGTGATCATCGCGAGCATGCCGCGAGTGAATGCAGGCTCCGGTCCAACAAAATACCAAATGAAAAAAGCTAAAAGCGCAGTAACGATCACAACCGGAACAAAAATTCCTGCAACTTTATCAACCAGTTTTTGGATCGGTGCTTTGCTGCCCTGCGCTTCCTGAACCATTTTAATGATTTGAGCAAGCATAGTTTCGCCGCCAACTTTTTCCGCGCGAATCTGAAAACTTCCTTTTTGGTTGATCGTTCCGGTATAAACGGAAGACCCGATATTTTTTTCCACAGGAATCGGCTCTCCAGTGATCATACTTTCATCAACGTAGGATAAACCAAGAATAATTTTGCCGTCAACCGGAATTTTTTCGCCCGGCCGGATAACGATAATTTCACCGATATTAACCTGGTCAATCAATATTTCCAATTCTTGTGAGTTTCGAATAACGCGAAGTGTTTTCGGCTGTAAGCCCATCAGCTTCTTAATAGCCGAGGAGGTTCTGCTTTTCGCGCCTTCTTCCAGTGTTTTGCCAAAAAGGATCATAGCAATGATCACTGCGGCAGATTCAAAATAGACATGCGGTTCTAAACCGCGACTAACAAAAAATTCCGGATATACGGTACTAAATGCGCTGAAAAGAAATGCAATTCCCGTACTGAGCGCGACGAGCGTGTCCATGTTGGATGTGCGATGTTTCGCTTGTTTATAAGCATTTACAAAAAAAGTTTGTCCAGACCAGACCATGACTGGAATAGTCAGAATGAACATGATCCAATTAGCATACGGCAAGGTCATATGGAAAAACATGCCGATGATCGTCGTCGGTAGCGCAAACGCAACGGCAAACAGTGTCTTGATTTTTAGGGTGCGGAAATCTTTCTCGCGTCGCTTTTCCAAATCTTCTTTTTCGGAATTATCGATCAATTCATAACCTATGCTCCTGATCGATTTTTGCATATCCAGAAATGAGACTTTGTCCGGCAGATATTGCACCAATACGCTGTTGCTCGCAAAGTTGACATGTGCGCTGATGACACCGTTCTGTGCAGTCAGCATGGATTCCACGCTGGCGGCACATCCGGCACAGGTCATGCCACCGACGGGAAAAGTACTCTTAATTGAGTTAGAATTGTCTTCATACTTTTTTGAATCGCTCTGCAGAATCGGTCTTGGCGAATTCAAAACAGGAAGACCAAATTTTGGAGTGCTCATGATTGGTCCTTTCTTAAGTAACGCAAATCAACTTACAAAAGGAGGTTTAATAAAGCGTTACACTTTAAGGATATTTTCTTACATGATTTGACGTACGAAGAAGAGGCAAAAATTATAATAGATCAATAGATTTCCGGCCCGGCAAGGTCATTTTCTTGAAAGCCGTTGGTGTCATGCCGGTAACCTTTTTGAATTGACTTGAAAGATGGGCAACGCTGCTGTATTCCATTTGATAAGCTATCTCACTCAAGGTTAATTCTCCGTATTTTAACAATTCCTTCACGCGTTCGATTTTCTGCAGAATAACATATTTTTCGATTGTAATACCCTCAATAGAAGAAAAGAGACTGCTAATATGATGATAGTCCGCATTAACCTCTTCGGCAAGATATTCTGAAAAATTTATTTCTATTTGTTTCGTCTTCTCGTTGTGGTGTATTAGTCTAATGACGGCTGTTTTTATTTTTTCTACTATCTTGGCTTTGCGGTCATCTACGATATCGAAACCGGCAGAGCGTAACACACTCCTTATTCTTTCTAAATCAAGCTGATGCTGACCCGGTGCAATCACGGCCTCGCCAAGAACTACGCTGCGAACGTCAAGCCCAAGTTTTCCCAACTCTTCACGCACAACTCGAATACAGCGATCGCAAACCATATTTCTGATCGTCAGTATCATCGCGTTCTTCTTTTTTATCATGCCCGCGCCCATTTAATGACCTCATTTAATGTTGGCCTTTTCCCCTGCATGAGTAAGGAGACGTGAAATATCTTGCTTGCGAGTTTTAACATAAAAAGCAAAGAAAACAAGAGAACGATCATGGTTCCGATTACCTGTATCAAGGAGGGTTCGGAAATAACAAGACGCAATATCATAAGCGTTGGCGTCAGCAGCGGAATATACGAAAGAATGGCAACAAGGATCGAATCGGGGTTTTGCAGAACAAGTATGGCAAGAGCAATCGGGAGAATACCAATCATAGAAAGAACCGCCTGAACGGGCTGTATATCATGTTCCGATGACAATACAGAACCGACAACTGAAAAAATTCCTGCAAACAATAAGTATCCTGAAACAAAATAGGCGGCAAAACAAACGAGTAAAAACGGCGTCAAAAACCCCAACGCGTCCCGGCCAAAAAGCGCTCCTAATAATCCCCACAATAATATCTGAGTTAACCCAACGCAACCCAACCCCAAGATCTTTCCGGTCATAAGTTCCTTTGGCGAAATGGACGAGATCAGAATCTCGATGACACGGTTATTTTTTTCTTCGCTGATGCCGCGCATGAAGGATCCGCCGGAATTAAAAATGGCAAAGAACAACATCATAACCAGTATTATTCCTGCCAAATATCTTTGTATAAGCTCCGTGTCTTCTGATCCGATTTGGATCATTTTAACTCTAACGGTTTGAGTGATTATTTGAATCTGCTGCGGCGACAAATTTAGTTGTTTTGCGTGATGCTCAATAATGACATTGTTTATACAACGCTCGAGGTTTTGAAATGTCCTGTTATTGCCCGCTCCTTTAACAAAGTATCGAACTTGCTTCTGACGAATTGCTTCATCGTCAACGACAAGGAACCCATCCACGATGCCCTTTTGAATTAAGTGCTTGCCGGTGATCAAGACACTGTCGGCAGTTGTATACGGAATAGGTACAAAATTAACGGGACTCTTGCCGTTTTGGAGGGGAAATTGACTTTCTAATTTGAAAGAAAGTTCATCCGTGGCAAAACTCGTTTGGTCTGCGATGGCTATATTGAGAGCCCGTTCCGGTTCCTGATCGGCAAAGTACGTTGGGATAAGTGTGAATCCTATGATCACAATTGGCATGAAAACCATCGAAAAAATAAAACCTTTTGATTTTACCTTTTGAATAAACTCCCAAGCCAGAACGGTGAACATTTTTTTTGTGAACATGATCAGTAAAATGTTTTATTTATATATTTATATATAGTTAGGAACCTGCTCAGTTTTGATAATTTTTCCCGCAGATAAAATTATTTGCGTGAATCCGCTAAATCTGTTGGAAATGAGTTCATAGGGTTGGATATTTGTCTGAGTAGTTACAGCTTCAAACAAAATAGTCAAAACAAAGTTAAAAGCAAAACCCGAGAAAGGAAAAAGGGCGAATAATATTCGCCCAAACGATTAATTTTTTTCTCTTTGTTTAAGAAAGTCATCGAAGCCGATGTCGTTGTATCTTTTTTCGCCGATGTATTCCAGAATCGGTAAAAATTCATCCGCTTTCAGATAGCCTGGAACGAGTGTGATTAACTTTGCGTTTGATTCAAAAAAAGCTGTTGCGGGATAGCCATTGACGCCGATACCTTGCGCGAAATAGTCGGCATTGTATGTTTTGCCATTGAACATTACCGGGCCGTCTTTTTCCGGATTAAGTTTGATGAGTACAAATTTTGCGTTGAGGTACTGGACTATTCGGGAATCGGTGTACGTTTTTTCATCCATGACCTTGCACCAACCGCACCAGTCGGTGTATATGTCTATTAGAACCTGTTTGTTCTCAATCTTTGCTTTTTGAATGCCTTCATCAAAACCATACCAAGTCAATTGTGAAGCAGGGCGAAAACCGACGGCAACGATGATTAAAACTATCATGATTACCGGTATTATTACTTTTAACACATTGTTTTTCATGTCATTTCCTTATTTATTCTTAATCATCAAACTTACAAACGCCTCAAATATTCCTGTATAATTATATTGTTTCCTTATGGAAAAGAAAACAAACATAAAGTGTCGAAATACTATTCATATTTGAATTTCCTCTGCGCTCTTGCGGCGAATTGATTTCATTTAGACTTCAAATACAATTTCTCCGCCGACAATCATTTTTTCCACGGAGATAGTTGGAATATCATCCGGTGTGCAAGCAAAAATATCATCCGATAGGACCATCATATCAGCAACTTTGCCTTGCGAAATCGAACCTTTGATATTCTCCTCAGCCGATGCGAAAGCGGCGCCCATGGTATACGCATAAATTATTTCATGAAGGTTCAATATTTGTTCCGGAAACCAGGATTCCTTTTCATTTTGTTTTACCCGTCTCAACGCGGCATGAATTCCCTTAAAAACATTACACGATTCGATCGGCGTATCGGAACCCAAAGCAATAACCGCTCCGGAGCTTAACAATGAACGAAACGGATACGCCCATCGTGCACGCGCGCCCCAGTATTTATTGGCAGCATCGATGTCTTCAGGAATGTGAACCGGCTGCATGGATGCGATGACGTCCAATTTCCCAAATCGCGCAAGGTCATCAGGGTGAATAAGTTGGCAGTGCTCGATTCGCTGGCGGAGTTTTTTTTCCAGCAATATTTTCTTTTGATTTTCAAACGCATTCAACGCTTTTCGGTTTGCCATGTCACCGATAGCGTGAATCGCACAAGCTATATCATGACGTGCTGCATTCAAGACAAGTTCATTGACCTTATCTTGATCAACAATCTCTGTTCCGCACGTCTTAGGAATAACATGATCAAATCGATCGATCATGTGAGCGGTTTGTGAACCTAGTGTGCCGTCTAAAAATATTTTCATGCCGCCAAAACGAATCCATTCGTCACCGAACCGGCTTTTCATTCCAATATCGATGACATGGTCTAAATAACGGATCGGTAAATAGAAATTAACACGCAGCTTCAATTCATTTCGCGCCCGCAAAGTCTGATACGCCTCAAAATCTTTGATCGTTTCCATGCAATGAACTCCGCTCAAGCCGTTTTGATACGCGAGCTTCATTCCGCTTTTCAGCGCAACGACACGCTCCTCCACAGACTCTTCACCCATCACATCCCAAATCAATCTGCGCGCTTCTTCTTTAATAATTCCGGTTGGGTTACCATGAATATCTTTGAGAATTTCGCCCGTCGAATCAAACGTTGTTGAGGAAGTAATACCGGCTGATTTCAACGCCGCTGAATTTACCCAGGACGTGTGCGCGTCGCGCGCTTCTAGGCAAACCGGGTGATGGGGCGAAATTTTATCGAGATCGAAGCGGGTCGGATATTTTACAGGATTCCATAAATTTTGATTCCATCCGCTTCCTTTGATCCATTGGCCATTAGGAGTTGATTCGATTCTTTTTTGAATGATCTGTAAACAATGTTCCAACGAATTGATTCCGTTGAGGTCGATTTGGTTCTGTTTAAGGCAATACGATAGAAAATGAGTATGCGCGTCGGTGAATGCCGGCAGAACGCGTTTCCCGTTTAGATCGATCCTCTCGAAGCTGCAAAATTCTTTCAACAATTCTGAGGACGAACCGACAGCGATAATTTTGCCTTCGAAAACAGCTACGGCCTCGCATCCCGGATAAGTCTTGTCGCCGGTGTGAATTTTTCCGTTATAGAGTAATAGGTTATTCATATTACATTCAATTTTTGCTGTAAAACAAAATATGTTTTTAAAGGCAGTAATTCAAATAAGATTCGAATCTGACAGTCATATCACAAAAACGACAAACCTCTTGACAGAGCGCCATAATAATCTTATAATGATCATCGCTAAAATAAATGTCTTTTCCGTAATCATATCTGTTAAGATTCTTGTCAAAAAATCACATCCGGTTTTGTAAGTAAGATCGAATTATTCATATCGTTTTCGAATAAGTCCGTACGGATACGGATTTCTTTTATACATTATAACACTGTATAATGAATCGGTTCTCACAAAAATCGATATGTAATATCCCATTGTAATATTATCGTTTTCTTGTAATTCTCTTAATTAACTTATTTTCTAACTTATGAGGAGGAAGAAGATTATGCACATTTCTAAACTCTGGCGCAATGCCGCCGCAATTCTTACAGCCGTATGTTTAGTTGCCCTGATTGGGTGCGACAACAATACGAAAGAAGACGTTCAGTTGGAGGACTTCATAGCAGCATCGCCGGCCGGCACGCCCATAGAAGGCCAGTATATAGTCGTTCTTAAACCCGCTCTTGCGAAGTCCAGTGCGCAAATGGCGACAGAGATGGCAAGTCTGTATAATTTACAGACTGAGTTTGTTTATGAAACGGCGTTACATGGATTTTCCGCTAAAGTTCCGGCTGAAAATCTTGAAGCATTACGGAATGATACCCGAGTGAGTTATGTCGAACAAGATCAGGTCGTGAAACTAATACCGTACATTCAGGAAGTCCACGTTCAGAAGTCTTTAGCGGAATCGACGCCGTGGGGAATTACTCGTGTCGGCGGCTCCGGTAACGGAGTCGGCAAACGAGCCTGGATCATAGACACCGGTATCGATCTTGACCACCCGGATCTCACAGTTGACCTGGCCAACAGCAAAAGTTTCCTGAGCGGTAACCAATCAACTAATCCGGATGATCAGAACGGACACGGAACACATGTTGCGGGAACGGTTGCCGCAAAAAGCAATACAATAAATGTTGTCGGTGTCGCTGCCGGCGCAACGGTTGTATCGGTTCGAGTACTTGATCGTCGCGGAAGCGGAACGACATCTGGAGTCATTGCCGGAGTAAACTATGTAGCAAGCAAGGGTGTGACAGGTGAAACAGCCAACATGAGTTTGGGCGGCGGTGTTTCCACAACGCTTGATAATGCCGTCTTGGCGGCCTCATCAAAGGTAAAATTTGCACTTGCCGCAGGCAACGAAAGCGATAATGCCAACAATCATTCTCCGGCTCGCGTGAATGGCGCAAACATTTATACGGTTTCGGCTATCAATTCCAGCGACGTCTTTGCGTCTTTCTCCAATTATGGTAATCCGCCGGTTGATTATGCTGCACCGGGCGTGAGTGTTCTTTCACTCTGGAAAAACGGAGGCACGAACACCATCAGCGGAACTTCAATGGCAACTCCCCATGTCTGCGGAATATTGCTTTTGGGAAATATCACGAGCGACGGAACAGCCGTCAGTGATCCGGCAGCTCCTGCAGATCCAATTGCGCACCGGTAAACATTAGTTTAGAAAATAGGACTTAACAAAAAGTCTCTGCCAAAAGCGGAGACTTTTTTTATTCAAACCCATAAGGTTTGGAAAACCTTTTGGGTTTACGAAATCCAGCCTAAATCTCCCTAAATCCCATCACTATTCGCTTGATAAAAAAGGGAAAATTGACTATCTTTGCCGCGTTGAAACAAGCACAATAATTGCCAATCGATTATATAAGGAGTTACGAAAATGTTTGATCTGGAAATGATTAAAAATGTTTATAAAAACCTGAAAGTAAAACAGGATAAAGCACGTAAACTTTTTGGAAGGCCGCTGACTTTAACAGAAAAAATTCTCGTCTCGCATTTTACGGAACAACCAAACACAGCTCCCGAACGGTTAAAAACGTATACCGATCTTGCACCTGACCGCGTTGCTATGCAGGACGCTACGGCACAGATGGCATTACTGCAATTCATGTCCTCCGGACGCGCAAAGGTTGCCGTCCCATCAACAGTTCACTGCGATCACTTGATCCAGGCCGAAGTTGGGGCAAAGGACGATCTGTCCAAGGCAAAAACGGATAATAAAGAAGTTTATGATTTCTTAGCAAGCGTGTCGAATAAATACGGAATCGGCTTTTGGAAACCGGGCGCTGGAATTATTCACCAGGTCGTTCTTGAAAATTACGCGTTTCCGGGCGGGCTTATGATCGGTACGGACTCGCACACGCCTAATGCCGGCGGGCTCGGCATGCTGGCGATCGGCGTTGGCGGAGCAGATGC
>JAEUSK010000089.1 GCA_016787925.1 bacterium
GAGCGTTATCCGCGATGTCCGGAGCCTACAAACAGTAATGTTATGATAAAAACATTTAGATGCATGCTACTCATTCTTCTTCCATGCTTAATCACTTGTGAAGACAAAGAGAAGTGCTCGAGCGGAGAATTTGACATAAAGGGGATACTTCACCTTTACAACACAGACGATGTCTCTCCGGGTCAATTACTAGTAATAATCGCCCCTAATGACACTGTCACATATAGGCGGTATTATCTATACTTGGCAATGGATGTTACATATTGTGGAGATTTTCCATTTTCGGCACGCGAAACAATTTCTTCCCTAACAGTTTTAGATTCAAAACAATACGATGCGAATCATTTCGCAGGAGATACTTTAAATGACATCATAGATCTTCCATCCGATAATGGCCTTGGTTTTATCACATTAGCTGATTTCATTGATACTGAGCCGTCTGCACGAGTCATATTCACATTTTCTTTTAACACGCCTCCTGCAATGGCAGATACTCATGTTTTTGTTGTCAATTATATCCAGACTAATGGAGAACATTATAGTATGACTTCTGACCCAATTAAGTTGTTGCCGTAAGAGCGGTCACCGCGGATAACATGCGGCTTACACGTCCGCTTCCGCGCCAGCTTGGAAGTATGAGTACTTAAATTGTTAGTTTACACGAACGCTGGCGCGTTCGCACATGGCGCTCTTTGAGATATTAGTTCTGGTGGTAAAGTTAGTTTTTCTACCACCTATTCGGCGGTAGACTTCGCGCCATGTCGTGTAGCCGCCGAGCGTTATGCGCCATGACCAGAAAATGCAAGGGCTTAGCCCTTTTTGAAATTTGCCGTAATGTTCTTTGATACTTCTGATCGTGTTGCTCGACCGCAAGAGCCGCGAGCGCTTCGCTACTCGCTTTCGCTTTTTGACACTCTTTGTGTCTGATTTTGTTTTGTTCTTGCGATCAGTGCTCGTGCTTTTGGATTTAAGAAAACTCTCGGTTGACGCACTTCGCACTCATCGCTTGTGGTTCTTCGTTACTATATTGGCGGTCGAGCCGTAGTTCGATCAGAGTATTCGGATAAAGTTGTCGTTCTTTGATTATGAGTTCGTTTGTGAGTGTAGAGTTTTCAGTAAACGGGTCACGGCGCATAACATGCGGCTTACCTGTTCGCTACGTGAGCGCTTTTTGGAGTCCCCACAGGCTACGCTTTTGTGGCGCTCACTTCGCCGATAGCTCGCGCACCTTTTGATTTGACTTCGCTCTGACAGCAGTTGTGATTTGATACTAAACCGGTTTCTCGACGCGAGGCGATGGTTCGATTTGAAAAGTTTTGATATTTGAATACAGTTTCGTTCTTTGAATTTGCAGATTTCACTACTTCTTAGCCTCGCGCCGAAATCAGTTCTTATTGAACTTTCGTTTCGGCTGTCAGAGCTTAGAAGATTATTTGAGAGTTCACTTTTTTAATTAACGTTTTTATTTGTGTGCGCGAGCTACCGCAGGTAGCCGCTGAGCGTTATACGTCATGACCATTGAAAGTATGAATCGTAATATCACAATAATCGCCCTCGCTTGGATCAGCTTTTCATGTACTGGGATAACGGTGACAAACTCAGTCGTTCCTAATATTCT
>JAEUSK010000172.1 GCA_016787925.1 bacterium
GAAATAAAACCTTGTGCTACGTTGATGAGAACCGTGCAAAAGGAGATAAAACCCCTTTTCAGTTTTATGGGAGTAACACAAAAAAATGGGAAGAAGTGAAAGCCCGCGCTTTTAAACTTCTTCCACCTCAAAAATATAAAGTCTTTGTTCGTGAAGAAATCAACGCACTGGATGATTTTGTCAGCCGTCAACTCAATGATACCCGCTATATAAGCCGCAAAGCCAAAGAATATCTTTATGCAGTGTGTAAGAAAACATACGTAACGACGGGAATGTTAACTTATGAGCTTAGACATTACTGGGGTTTGAACTCTATCCTAAACCCTGATAAGAATGTAAAATCGCGCGATGATCACCGCCATCATGCCGTAGATGCTTTAGTAGTCGCGGCTACTCGAAATAATCATCTTATGGAATTGAGCAAGTGGAACAAATTTCAAAAGCTCAAAAACGGCATACCCAATCACAAATTTAAAGAGCCTTGGGATGGTTTCTTCGAAGACGCCAAAGAGTCAATTTCAGGTATTCTAGTTTCTTATAAAAACCGTCACCGCATACTATCTGTAAGAAATTATAAATCCAAGAAAGAGGGAAGGGAATTTGTTAATAAAGGAGTTTCGGCTCGAGGAGCTTTGCACGAGGAAACGGTTTACGGTAAACGTCAGGACCAGGACGGAAATTATTTTTATGCCGTAAGAAAGCCGTTAGTGAGTCTGACTCCTGCGATGATTGCATCCAAGATCGTTGATCATTCTGTTAAAATGCTCATATGGGATAGGTTAAGGAAATTTGGTGTTGACCCAACCAAAAAATTTGAAATGCCAAAAGATGTCTTTGTGGAACCAATTTATTTGCCAAACAAAAATGGCGACCCGGTGCCGATTAGAAAAGTGAGAATCAGGGAGAATTTTTCAAATATTCTTCAGTTGAAAACCGATGTAAATCAATGGGTAGAGCCCGGTAGTAATTTTTTGGTAGCCATATATGAAGATAAAATGGGTGAAAAATCAGAGGAAATAGTAACCTTTTTTGAAGCGGCCAGAAGGAAACAAGCCAAGAGACCCATTGTTGAAAAGACAAAAAAAGACGAGCGAAAATTAATTGCAACATTACAGATCAATGATAATTTTATTTTAGGGCTTAATGAATCGAATATTGATTGGGATAACATTGATTTTAAGGTTGTTAGTGAAAACTTATACCGAGTTCAAAAACTCTCAACTTATTATTATACTTTTAGAAAACATTTAGCATCTACCTTAGAGCATAAGGAAGATGAATTATCAATTAGAAATTTCGGAGACGGTAAAACTGGTTGGCTCACACTCTCCCCAATAAAAGTCAGAATTACGCCTACAGGTAAAATCGAAAAAATCACATGATCAAACGGACATTATATTTTGGTAATCCGCATCACCTTAGCGCGAAGCTGAAACAGCTTATTATTACAAACAAGGAAACCGGTGAAGTAAAACAAACCCCGATCGAAGATCTGGGGTTTGTCATTTTAGATCATCATGAGATCACTTTTACGCAGTCCATGATACAGGAATTGTCCGAAAACAACACAGCGCTGATCGTTTGCAACGATAAACATCATCCTGCAAGTCTCATGCTCCCTCTGGACAGTAACCAGGTTCAAGCGGAGCGTTTTAGTCATCAGATCAGCGCGAGCGAGCCACTCAAAAAGCAATTATGGCAGCAGACCGTCAAATCAAAAATTCTGAACCAGTCAAAATTACTCGATTTACTTGGAAAAAACGGAAAAGCGCTTCATTATCTCGCAACTCAAGTCAAAAGCGGGGACAGCTCCAACGAAGAAGCGCAGGCATCGCGGCGATATTGGAAAGAGCTGTTTGAATTGCCAAATTTTAAGCGTGACCGTTTTGGAGATTTCCCCAACCCGCTTTTAAATTATGGATATGCGATTTTGCGCGCCGCCGTAGCAAGAGGCTTAGTTGGGTCGGGCTTACTTCCGACGCTGGGTATCCATCATCATAATAAATACAACGCTTATGCCTTAGCAGATGACATTATGGAGCCTTACAGGCCGTTTGTTGACAAAGTAGTCGTTCATCTTGCATCTTTGTATCCGGATGAAAACGAGCTAACGAAACCCATGAAAACCGAACTTATCAATGTTTTGAACGCCGATATTTTGATCAACTCAAACCGCAGCCCGCTTATGGTTGGTTTGTCACAGACCACAGCATCTCTGGCGCGTTGTTTTGCAGGGGAAGAAAAAAAAATAGTCTATCCTGAATTGATTTAAAGTGGTATAGTGGATTTGAAATCCGCTATACACGAAATATATTTTCGAGTCGTATGCGGCTTAACGCTTACCGTGTTATGTGGCTATTTGTTTTCTTTGATCTCCCGACGGAGACCAAAGCCGAGAGAAAAGCGCATGCTCAGTTTCGTAAGGATTTGATGAAAGACGGATTTGCAATGATGCAGTATTCGGTGTATATGCGCCATTGCGCAAGCAGTGAAAGCGCGGAAGTGCACATCAAACGTGTCCAATCCGTCATGCCTCAAAAGGGCCATATCAGTATTCTCCAGATCACGGACAAACAATATGGCGACATTCATAATTTTTGGGGAATCAAGTCCAAACCGCTTGAGCAGGCGCCCGCACAATTGGAGTTCTTTTAAAAAAAATCGCACAAAACAGAGCGTCTTGCGCGATTTTCTTACGATTTCTCAAGTCCAATTCTGTGGGCAAACTAACGAATATTAGAAGATGTTCAGTCAACTAATATCATAAATACATCTTTGAAATCAAGCCACAACAGGTAAAGGTATCAACAGTTCCAAATGCAAAATATCATAAATACATCTTTGAAATCAAGCCACAACCGACCTCTTCGAGCGTGTAAACGGT
>JAEUSK010000174.1 GCA_016787925.1 bacterium
TTAATTCTCTCGGTTCGCATAGCTCCGGTAAATCAGAAGCTCCCCAATCGGAAGAATCACTTGTTATTCAAGTAGGAAAAACAGTTTATTTCGGAAGCGAAGATCTGAGTATCTTTTTTGAATCCGTTCCGATGGACTGCCGCTGTCCCGAAGGCGCCATGTGCGTTTGGGCGGGTTACGTCGAGATTGCATTGAAGGCCGAGAAAAAAGGATGGTCCCCCATAGATCTGACACTTTCAACGTTAAATGGGAATCTTGATTCCGTATCATTTCTCGGCTATTCATTGCACCTGATTGCTGTAACTCCGTACCCGTCTATCGATCATGAACGCGATAGTACGGCGTATAAGGCCGAACTCATACTCAGGAAGCTCCCGTGAATCCGAATATGGCGCTACACGAGGGTGGGTTATGAAATAGTATCAAATGTTCGTTGTGTGCAGCCCGCTCATTTTTGTCCAGTGTCAGGACAAAGGGTTGAAATAGACGATATAATTATTGAATATCAATGAAAGAAGGAGTTAAATTATCTGAACTTTTTGAAAAATCAGACAAAGATGTATGGCCATCCGGTTTTCATTTAGAACGAAAATTATTCTTGTTTTCAGTCTTATCACGCTAGGACTGGTGACGATCATGTCGCGCGTGAGTTATTATACCGTCAAGGAGATTTATCTGAGCCAGCTTTCTGATCAATTATTGTTGAGCACGCGCATTGTCATGAGCCGATTTAACGGACAATATCTTCGCTATCTGAATCCGACGGAAAAGAATACGTTAGCTGCGTCGTACTATACGGATTATTTGAAGGAGCAGCAAGAAACTCTTCAACTTGAAAGCGTTTCTATTTTTGACGACCGGATGCAAACACTGATTTCTACAGATAGCATGAGCGGGCTGGGAAGTGTCGAACCTATCCTGCTTATGCACAGGACTGAAATTGAAAATCTGCAAAACGAGCAATTTGTGGCCTCCCTTCCGTTTAAAGGGGAAGACGGGCGTTGGTATTTGTGGGGGTTTTACCGCATTGATGCGTCGTACTGGTTATACGTTCGTGAAAACGCAGATCGTATGGCCGGCGTGGAAGAATTATCACTGATATTCTGGGGCATTGGTTTAAGCGGAGTAGCATTCACGTTGATCGGCGGCTGGTTCCTCGCGCGCACGTTGGCGCGGCCAATTGACGAGCTGGTTCATTTCAGCCGCGCACTGGGCAAAGGAGAATGGGAAGCGCCCGTGCCAAAGGCGATTAAAGGTGAACTCGCATCGCTATCACAAGCCATGCATCTTATGCGAGAAAATCTGGTTACCCGTCAGAAGGAAAAAGAAACGATCTTAGCCCACATAGCGCATGAAATACGTAATCCGCTCGGAGGTATTGAATTGCTCACCGGATTAATAAAGGAGGAAATAGGGAATACACAAAAAAACACAGAGTATACTCAAAAAATATTAGATGAAATCAGCGGATTAAAATCTTTGATCAATAATTACTTGAGTTTTGGCCGTCCGTCCGTGGCGAATCCCGAATATGTATTCGTAACCGATGTGGTTAACGAAGTAATTCATGTATTGCAGAATATAATCAAGGATAAAAATATTTCAGTTCAAAGCCAGACTGCAATTAATTTGTGGTTTGACAAAAACCATTTGCGCCATATTTTGATCAACCTGCTAACCAACGCCGTTCAAGCTGTTGACCATGGAGGACATATCTCTGTTTCAACTCAACGCGATGGCGATGAAAAGCAATTAATCATATCGGACGACGGTCCCGGAATCGGGCACGGCTTAATCAGCACTGTTTTTGAGCCTTTTTTTACAACCCACAGCAACGGAACGGGTCTCGGGCTTGCGATTTGCAAGAAATTATGTGAAGAAAACAACGCGTCGATTTCTGTCAGAAATAATCCGGCTAAAGGATGCACTTTTATGATAAAAACGTTTGGAAATCATGATTGAACAAGCAATGAATAAAGAAGAGATAATGGTTATTGAAGACAATGCCTCGATGCGGCTCGGGATGGCAGAGAGTCTTCGTCGCGACGGTTTTAATGTATTTGAATTTGAAGCCGGGGCTGACGCGCTGGATTTTTTTCGTAAGCATCCGGTTGAACTCGTCATTACCGACCTGAAAATGGAGCCCATCGACGGAACAGAGATTCTCAAAAGAATAAAAGAGTCGCAACCGTCGGCATCCGTGATGGTCGTCTCCGCGTTTGGGAGCGTTAATACAGCCGTCGAAGCAATGCAACTCGGTGCCGCAGACTTTATGACGAAACCGTTTTCATCAGAAGAGCTTCGGGCGCGTGTACTAAAAATCATGGAGAAGATTCAACAGGAAAAGGCATTGGTTCGTCTGAAAGAAGAGAATATTCTCTTGCAAGACGAAATTTTCAAAAACTATGGTGAGATGATCGGACGCTCGTCCTCGATAAAAAAAATATTTGAATGGATCGACCGTGTCGCACAGGAAGACAGCGCTGTTCTGATCGAAGGCGAAAGCGGAACCGGTAAGGAGTTGGTGGCGCGCGCACTGCATAGTAAGAGCAACCGCAAAGATAAACCTTTCATCAAAGTTAATTGCGGCGCTCTGAGCGACAGTTTGCTTGAGAGTGAATTGTTTGGTCATGAAAAAGGCGCGTTTACAGGGGCGATTCGCAGAAAAAAAGGCCGGTTTGAATTGGCCGACGGCGGTACGATATTTCTTGATGAGATCGGCGACATTTCCATTTCTATGCAGGTGAAGCTCTTACGCGTGCTGCAGGAGATGGAGTTTGAACGAGTGGGCGGGGAAGAAACCTTATCGGTTAATGTTCGTGTTATTTCGGCGACGCATCGTGTATTGACTAAACTCGTTCATGAAGAAAAATTCCGTGAAGACCTATATTACCGCCTGCGAGTTATTCCGATCACGTTGCCGCCTCTTCGTGAACGAAAGGAGGATATTCCGGCGTTGGTTGAATATTTTTTAAAGAAATTTGCCGATATTAAGAATGAAAAATCTAAAGTTATCACTTCGACGGGACTGGAACTGCTTTCCCATTATAGCTGGCCCGGGAATATCCGAGAACTGCAAAACCTCGTGGAACGTTTATGCGTGATTTCGGAACGATCAGAAATTGACGATTCTCTTATTGCTCAGCATCTCAGCGGAACAATAAAAAACTTTTCATCCGGATTCGATCATCTCCCGCTGGATGAAGCATTAGCGAATTTTGAGAGGAATCTAATCGTTCACGCCCTGAAGCAATGCAATCATGTAAAAAACCGCGCAGCCAAATTACTTGGCATTCGAACGAGTTCGTTATATTATAAGATGGAGAAATTTGGGTTGTTATGAAAAAAGTGATTTTACTTTTCTTTGTATATATGCTGCTTTCGCCGTTTGTCCACGGACAAAGCACCGGTGAACTGGAAATGCAATTCCGTCAATTGAATCAAGCACTTCAGGCGGAACAGGCCGCGTTGGATTCCCTTAATGATTTAATGGAGATTAAGGCGAAAGATATAGCCTACGAAAAAAAAAGCGCACTGCCCGATCAGAACAAGATTATTAAGTGGATGTCGCACGCAGTGACTCTATCCCATCAAATCAAAGATCGTCAAAGACGAATTGCGAATGCTCGCTCAGAAATTGAAATCTGCAGGAGTCGTCTTGAGCATATGTATACGGAAACGATCGATTCATTGAGGCAATTGGAGCGCAGCGGGAAATACATCGGCGATATATACGAGTTGCGAAATCACCTATTAATTTGGACCGAAAAACGTATTTTCCTTACGCCCTTAGTAAGTACATTGAGTTTTGATCCTCAGAAAGTGCAGCGTACTGAACTAACCGACGCATCCGATCCGATGGATAGAGCGATTATTGAGGACTACTTAACAAATGCGTTAAAAGAAATTGACGCGCACATCCAGGTTGTGACCGGAACGCGAAAAGAATTTGAAGAGACGGCCGACCTCCGCCGCAGAACGTCGGACTTCATTAACGAAGCCCATGAGCAAGGCCGTATCAGTTCTATGACACGCTCACAGGCCTTCAGGAATACCGGAACTGACATTTTCGGAAACCCGGTTGGACAAATGTTTACTGCCGTCCAAGTACGGTCTGTGGCCGGATTGATGCAGCAACTGAACACCGGCACATTGATGTCGCATACAAATAAATCATTGATGTCAGCCAAGACGGCAATTACACAGGAAGAATACATCCAGTTATTGAGGCAGGCAGAAAACCTGTTACGAACCTATCGATCGATAGTGCAAAAAAAACTAAAATAATTGCATAGCAATTTTGCACGCCATAAATTCCACTGCATATAGACATAAATTAAACACCGCTGTTCCAAGTGATTCGAAAACAATTACTGCCTCTGGTATTCTTTCTGATTTGGAATATAGTTATGTACCCCGGCCTCCGTGCCGGCGGGTGGGAATGGAAGGCAGGCACGGAAGGTGGATATTTTCGGACCGGAGATGAGGATATTTCCGGAAAAATTAAATATATTGGCGCTATTTCAGGCTCGCTGCGTTTTGATCATACTTACGACAGAAGCTCCTGCCTTTTTCAAATTCGACTGCGGCCGGAAGTCTATGGCCCTCAAGGCAATAATTATTCAATCAATGCGTCGGCTACAGGCCAATATCAAAGAAGATGGGGCGACTTTGAAATCAACGCCGGTATCGCGTCGCGTATTCAAAAATATCAATTGCATTCCAATCGACTTGACATAAACACATTTCAGTTACTTGCATCGGCAAACCGGTATTTTCGCACGCGTATGTCTATAGGCATCGATGCTGTTTATAACAAAGTTGTCCTGATGAACCATACGAAAAACAGAATATCCGCATGGTCGGTTATTCCGAAGGCGAATTACTTCTTGTCCGACTTTACGAGTATGTCAGCCGGAATCTTGATGGAATCGTATTGGGCACAAACAAAAGACATCATATTAACGACACGCTCAAATAGAGGATGGCGCTTTGGCCCTGAATTGAATTTTGAATATTCAAAAAGTTGGCTTATCCGCACAAAATACCTTCCTTCAAAACGGTTTTTCAGTTCAATAAATGAAGCACAAGTGGAACATGAAATTAATATTGTGTTTGGGAAAAAGTTGACAACGCATTGGTCAATATTCATGCTGGCCGATTATTATTTCTCGGCAAATGATTCCAGCGTCCAAAATGTAGTCTATACACAAACCAATTATGAAAATCGAATTCACGCAAAACTGGTGTATAGCTGGAAAAAAAGTTATTCTGTATTTGTGAAAATGGCTTATACAAAAAATGAACTGCTTTATGAGAAAGTTACCCTGTCAGGCACACAGGCGTCTGTCGGAATTGAATTTCAGAAATAGCTCATGTGCTGCAGATAATAAATATAGCATATTTACCTTTTTGTATTTTAGGTATTCATACGCATTAACTCAAAGAAATAGTCTTCATTCATAGCTTGAAATAGCAGTAATTATATACTAAATTGTATCGCTATCATTTTAGCGAATATCAACTCTTATTCGGTTATATGATAAAAAACTTAAGGAGGCGCTTATGAAAAACTTAATCAGGATAGGCTCAATTCTGTTTGCGTTCAGCTTTGTTTCTTTTGTAGGATGCGGTGACGACGAATTAAAGCCGGAAAAGTTTGCGAGCGAGGCTGACGCCCAGGCTGCTTTGTATGACAGCGAAGAAGAAATCTTTCTTGCTTTGTCTGAATTAAGGAACGTAGCGGATGTTGCCGCAACTTTTGACGGCTCCAGGCCGAACGACTTTGAATTCTTTAAGAGCAATCGGTCTGAGATTTTAGGCAAGAAACATTCTCCCCATTCCTTTGGATACAATCCGCAAACAGGCTATTGGTCGTTTGACACTACCGCAAGTGATCAAGGACTGTCGTATTCGTTTAATGGAAAAATAAAATTTACGCCTCGAGACGCCATAACGGGTTTACCGAATGAAACTACAAATACTATGGAGTACGATGTGTCCGCTTCCTTGAACGAAACGGAAGGAGAGGCATTTATCGATTTGGGTTACGATGCCGATTTTGTTGTTACTGGTATTGCCGGTTTTCGAGCGGCTACAGGCAATGCGACATTCAATGGATCAAACAAAGTGAGTTTTTCATTGAATGTTACATTGGAATCGGACCATATTGTCTTCGATTACGATCATTCTTACAAGATTAAGAGTATTGTGGTTGATCCAACGTCAAATTACCCGCAAAGCGGATCGTTTGAATTTACGATCAAGCGTGATATCAATGCCTCCGGGTTCGGTTCAAATTTTTATGTAGCCGGCTCTATCACATTTGACGGAACGAATATCGCTTTGCTGGAGTTCGGTGGATATACATTCCATATTAATTTAGATGGCCCATACATTGTAGAGCTTCTGCAATCCTAACAATTTATCTGTTTCATCATTTAGCCGCTCCGTTTGTGTAACCGGGCGGCTTTTTTTATTATCCGCCAATCTTTGCGCGTTGAGTTAGATACTCGAGGAGGGCCACGTCAAACGAAGTACGCGTATCAAGTAAAACATAATCAATTTTATTTTCACGGCATTCTTTACGGTAGCTTTCAATAAATGCCTGCATCTGTTCTCGGTAGCTGGATCGTATATGCCACGGCTGTGTGCTGATGCGTTCTTTGGTCTCAATATCTTCGAATACAATGTCGCCGCTGTACGCCAGTTCGCGTTCCTGCGGATCCAAAACATGGAACACAATCACTTCATGCCGGCGATGGCGAAAATGTTTAAGTCCGGCCATAATCTTCTGCGGATCGTCAAAAAGATCACTGATCAGGATAATCAATCCGCGCCTCTTAATCCGCTCCGCAATTTCATGCAAGGTCGGCGCCAAATCAGTGTCTTCATGATCCCGGATGTTCTGCAGATTTTCTTCGAGTGTTTTTAAGTATCCCATAGTCGCTCGCGGCGGCATGTACTTCCTGATCTTTTTGTCAAACAAAACCAATCCCGTTGCGTCTTTTTGATGAATCATCAAATAGGCGAGTGATGCGGCGAGATACGAACTGTATTCCAGTTTGGTGATCGCTGAGGAAGTGAATGTCATGGATCCGCTAGTGTCCAGAAGAATATAGGTCTTAAGATTTGTCTCTTCCTCATAACGTTTCACGTAATAACGCGAGGTCCGGCCGTACACCTTCCAGTCAATAGTTCGAATTTCATCACCCGGCATATATTGGCGGTGTTCCGCGAACTCGACACTGAAACCGTGATAGGGGCTCTTATGCAGACCGGTGATAAAACCCTCAACGACCAATCGTGCTTTGATTTCCATATTGGAAAGTTTGGCAACTACATCCGGCTGTAAATATTTTTGTGTATCCGACGGCACATTTCCTCTTCTGTTAAGTCAAATATAACATAATGAACGGCCAATTTCCACGACGATGTGTTTTGAAATCGTTGATTCCAGATAGTCCGCCGTTAGTAACCATGTATTTTTGCAAAAAAAAATGTTGAAATCAAAAAAGAGGCTCAGAGGCAGAGGGCACTATTTCATTATCATTGTGACGAAAGAATATACAAACGGAATTTTCTCGTACTAATGTGGTTTTTTCTTTGAAATAACAAGGAATTCTTTCAGAATGACATTCTCGGGAACCTGAAACGTTATCGATACGGAATGTCTTTGCCCTCGGCGATCAACTTTGACCATTTGATGTATCTTTGAAGACGGTAAGTAAGCCTGAAAGCAGCTGTTTGAAAAGTCTGAACTTTTGAAATGGCCATTTCGTTGTTTACAGATTCAAGTTGCCGCTCGAAACCGGGCAGAATCACGTCTTTGAAATATTTTTTATACAACAGGTTACTTTCTTTGAAATCCCCGTTAGTGTAACTGTAAATGTCATACCAAGAGGAGACTGCGCCCAGGCTGAAATAAGTATTCGTTGACGTGATTACCTCATCTATTCCGTTTCCGTCGACGTCCCGCACTTCAGCAAAGGGCCCGAATCCGGCGGCCCTGTAATTTTCACCGTCGTGGAACAAGATCACAGTACTGTTTTTTCCCCATTCATTACCGTATTCAATAAAGCGTAGAAAAACATCAAAGCCCGGTTTATCGTCAATATTGACGATCCGGATATCGGATGGATGAAACGAATTTTCTGAATACGTTTTGGTTAAAACGGTTTTAAATTTTCCATCATGTGATTGTAACACTTTAAAGAATATCTTTTCTCTTTCATCCGGAGTGGCCTGGCTCATGCAAATG
Organism: bacterium; assembly: GCA_016787925.1. Classification (GTDB taxonomy): domain Bacteria; phylum CLD3; class CLD3; order SB21; family SB21; genus SB21. Next base: position 8,261 of record JAEUSK010000174.1, read on the forward strand.
ATAATGAGTTCGTCTTCGCCGTCGCCGTCGAGGTCGATGTAATATCCCATATTTTCACCGATATAGGCAAGCGAGCGGTGAGGAGTGTCCATGAGATTGATCAAACCCATCGAGAGTAACTCATGCTGACGCAAGATCTTAAATTTATGATGAAACGAATGCACGATTCGCTGATACGTGCTGTCCGGTTTTCCAATGCTGAATATTTCAATATTTGAGACGAATTCATCGCCTGCAAATGCGGCGGGGAAATATGTCAGCGTTGCGGTTGGAGCCATGCTTTTACCAACCCAATTTTCTTTGACTGCAGTTAAATCGAACGTCAGATCAACTTTCGGGTTTATCTGTATACCGCGGGTCCCGCTTGCAGAAGTGACAGAATCTAAATTAGCCGAAGCATCCATCAAATAGGGATGCCGGTCATGAAAATATTCAAAGACGTATTCGTCGATCGGCATGGAAATCATTGACGAAATTTCCGGAAGGGCCTTAATTGAGATGAAACGATTAGAGATAGGATCATAGAGCTCGACGCCAAAAGAATTTTCCCTGGTTTCCCAATTTACGGGCACGTCCACGGTGTATCCGTATTTTACGTTGGAATAGGTGCCCCACGCCGTTGGTTTGGACTCCATTCGTACGTACTGCACGGGATGGCAAACCAGAAAATTAAAAATTACAAAAAGAATTATGGCCGACAAAAGAAAGGCCAACTTATAACTGAGGCTTTTTACGCTCATACGTCACGCGCCGTGGTTTTAGAATCTATTTAAAAGATAGATTACTAGCGCAATTGAGAAAGGCAATCAAACAGGGTAGGGTCAAACAATTCATGATCGCGGGTCTTTATGAGCAGGTTGTGAAACAGCTCTGATTCCCTTCCAAGAAATAAGCCCGCGATGATAGGCGCCCCGCTTGCGCGAAACGCATGCGCAAGCGAAACGTCAAAAGTCGAACTGAAATCCAATACAAGATCGAATTGTTTATCCTTCCAATTCTCTAAAATATTCTTTCTTAAGATCCCCCAGAACCCGATATCATCTTTTTTTACGATATTCAAGTGATTCTGCGGAACGGACGATTGTAAAAAATTCCTGTTATCGGATGGGAATCTTTCTACCAGTACGTATTCCAGATGTGCGTCGGGGAAACAGTTCTTGACGCGTTCCTGAATGTACTGAACACGCTGTTCAGATGCTGAATCCGGAATATAGATCAGGACACGTTTTGTCTGTCCCACGATCGAGCGATAATTAATGACCTCGGCCGGCTTTTCAAACCGTGATGACCAGATCAAAAATTTTGTGAAAAGGGATTTCCCGATGTTGCCAAGCATACATGTCCCTTATAACCGGACGTCCACGTAAAATTTAGACCGGATTTGTACGATCCACTTTTCCATTTCCTTGAATTGTTTCTGACGAAGCGCCATACTTTCAATATTCTGCCAGTCTTCTTTTAAATTAAGCTTGCGCTGTTCCCGTTTGTCGTTTAGTTTCAGAATATGAAACCCGAAATTCGTTTCAAACGGCTGTGAAATCTCGCCGATGGCGAGCGACTGGCTTACTTTTAAGAAACTTTTATCCTGAAACGTTGCGATTTCGATCCACCCCAAATTACCTAAATTGCCTTTTTTTGCCGGATCATCGGAGTACTGAAGAGCGGCTTTTTCGAAGGTAATCTTGTCGTCTACAATGTCCTGTCGAATTTTTTCCAACCGCTCTTTTGCAGCCGTTTTGTCCTGCGGGGTCGTCGGCACGCTGATTAGGATGTGCCGGACATGAATTTTCTCTACATTTTTTTCGATCATCTGGATGATATGGTATCCGAATTCCGTACGAACCACGTCAGAGATTTCGCCGGGTTCCAGCCGCACGGCGGCTTCCGCAAATTCCTTCACAAAATCCGATCGATTGTACCAGCCCAGGTCGCCGCCTTTTTTCCCGGAGCCGGGATCGCCTGAAAATATTTTCGCAAGCTGCGCGAAATCGGCGCCTTTTCGGATAGAGTCTAATAAAATGACCGCGGTCTTTCGTGATTCTTCAAATGCTTCTTTGCCCGGCTTTATTTCAACAAGGATCTGACTGATATTTATTGATGTTCCGACTTCCGGCAGACTGTCTTTATTATTTTCAAAAAAGTTTTCAACCTCAGACCGTGATATTTTAAAGTCATTAAATCTCGAAGACTGAATCCTTTGAGTCAAAAGTTGTTTCTTTACATTTGCCCTGTATAATTTTCGAATTTCTTTAATGGATTTACCCAGATATTTTTCTAATTCCTGTTCACCCCCGGCCTGTTGAGCCCGTTCCTGTATCTGCTGATCAAGCGTTTGTTCGACCTGAGAGTCGTCTATGACGATACTGTCGAGTTTTGCCTGGGCTAGTAGAATTTTCTGGTTGATCAATGCCTCAAGAACCCTTTTCTCAATTTTTGCAAACTCGTCAGGATCGGACTGCGGTGTGATTTTCAAATTCTGCGCTTCGAAGTACACGTATTGCTGCAGTTCTGATGCAAGGATTACTTCGTCATCGACCACGGCGACTACTTTGTCTATTAGTTGACGCTGTGCGAAAAGTTGAGATGCGATTAAAAAGGTCAATGTGAATAAGAATCGGGACATTCAGTTCATTCCTTTGATTAAGGTAGTGATTAGTTTAGGTCAACCCAGACCGATTTGACCTGAGTATAGAATTCATAAATAGCTTCCATACCGCATTCGCGCGTAAATCCTGACATTTTGTAGCCGCCATAAGGCATTGCGGCGTCATACATATTGTATGTATTGATCCACACGGTGCCCGCTTTTATCTTTTTTGCAAGTGTGTGGGCTTTTTTTATGTCACGCGTCCAGATGCCTGCGGCTAATCCATAATAGGTTTGATTTGCTTTTAAGACGGCATCGTCAAAATCCTTGAATCGCATAGTAGACAGTACCGGGCCGAATATTTCCTCTGTGGCAATTTTCATTTTTTGTTCTACTTGTGAAAACACGGTCGGTTGAAAAAAATATCCGTCATTTCCGATTCGATTTCCTCCGGCAAGAAGTTTGGCTCCCTCTGATTTTCCGGATGCGACGTACTGCATAACCTTGTTGAGTTGTATGTCAGAAGTGAGCGGGCCAAGCTTGGTCTCAGGATTAAGCGGGTCGCCCGGAACCATTTTGGCGGCGCGTGCCGCGAGTTTTTCTATAAACTCATCGTGAATAGTTTCTTCGATCAGTAACCGCGATCCAGCCGTGCATACTTCGCCTTTATTGTAAAAGATCGCAGCAGCAGCCATTTTCACCGTAGTATCAATGTCAGTGTCTGCAAAAATGATATTCGGAGATTTTCCGCCAAGCTCAAGCGATAATCGTTTCATCGTGAGCGATGCATTGCGCATGATCTCTTGTCCGGTTGAGGTGGAACCAGTGAATGCAATGCCGTCAATATCCGGATGATCTACTAGTGCGGCGCCTGCAGTCTTTCCGTATCCCGTTACCACGTTGAAAACGCCTTCGGGCAGGCCCGATTCGGCAACAAGTTCAGCTAATTTAAGCGTACTGAGTGGTGTAAATTCAGAAGGTTTTACAACCACGGTATTTCCGGCAGAGAGCGCTGCGGCAATTTTTCGCGCAGCAGTGATCAATGGAAAATTCCACGGAATGATAAGGCCAATTACACCCAGAGGTTCCCGTAGAGTATAATTAAAATAATTTCCGTTAACCGGAATGGTCTCGCCTTCGATTTTTGATGCGGCTCCGGCATAATATGCAAAAATGTCAGCCGTGACAGGAACTTCAATATTTTTCGTTTCTGAGATTGGTTTGCCGCAATCGATCGTTTCGAGGTAGGCAAGTTCATCGGCATTTTTTGAAATCAGTTCACTAATCTTCCAAAGGTATTTTCCACGCCGGCTACCGCTGGTTTTTGACCATTTACTCCCATCGTCAAAGGCTTTTCGCGCCGCCGCGACAGCAACATCAATGTCGGCCTTGTCTCCTTCTGCGATTTGCGACAGCGGTTTGGCTGTTGCAGGGTTGATAGTTTCAAATTTCCTTCCGGAAATACTATCGATATAATTATTGTTAATAAATAATTTAGTGTTCTTTATTTCAAAAGTCTTAACATTGGCAGGCGAGTCCATCTTACCTCTGAGTAATAATGAAAAATGATGAGTATATATAGCATTTACAATGGTATAACCTAAATACGAATCGTTACAAAGTCAAGTATTTTTAGGTCTATTAACAAGTTATAAACATAGGTGTAAAGACAAGTTTACGCAGATTTACGATGGATTTTACAGTATAAAATGAACGTTATTAATCACGTTGAAAACGAATGTTAATTGGGAAACTTTTCACTGTATATGAAAAACATGTAAGTCTAATGCATTGCTTTATAACGTTTCAAATTTTGTTCAAATTCTTTCCGCATTCTGGATTTTTCGGGTATCAGCTTTACGGCAAGTTCGCCAAATCTAACAGCATTCGGTTTATCGCCAGACAATTCGCATAAATTGGCAATCGTATCTGCTTTGTACGCATCTTGCTCGCTTGCGGGCGTGTCATTCCACACCCGAATCATAGCTTGCGCAAATTCTGATGGCGCGATTTTCAGTTCAAACGCCGTCCAGCCGACGTTGTTAAGATCATCTAATGATGCAGTTGGATTATTTTTCAGCCAGGCGCGCAAAACTTTATCTGCCATGGGCAAATCATTCCATTTTTGGTACCAGCCCGCGGCTTTACTAACATCGGATGCCGCATTCAAATCCAACGAGGCGATAGCTTCATACGTTTCTTCTTTGGTTGCATGATCTGTCAATAACTTGATCTGTTTCAGTTGGTCGGAAAGAAACTTTTTGCCGTTGTCATCCGCGAGTTGAAATCGCTTCGTAAAAAGATCCCAGGCTTTTTCTTTTTGTCCATTCCGTGCAAAATAAAACGAAAGATCAACCATCAAATTTAGAGCGGGTTCTGCATTGGGAAATTGCTGAATAAATTCTTCCGCATACGATGTCCTATTCACTGTTTTTCCATAGTAGAGTTGGTTGATGGCATAATTGGCCATTAGATCCATCGTTTCCTTTTTTTCACGATTTTTATCGGCCTCGAGTACGAAACGGTAATACGGTTCAGCGGCGGGCATGTCGTAGACCATAAAATAATTGGCGATTTTCACGGCCGGTGAAAATGACTTTTCCTTTTCAAAACTCTCAATCCACTTAGGAAGTACGTCTTTTCCATCGAGAATCCGATCCATCTCCTTCAGATAATGAGAAAGGTCCGGATCATATCCGATCTTTCTCTCAATTTCTTTTCCTGATGCATCAGTAAAAACCACGCTGGGATACACTCGAATATTGTATTTGTTAGCCAGGTCAATACCTTCTCCCTTTTCTGCATCAATTTTATAACAAACCATCTTCTCTGTATAGGCTTTAAACGCTTCGTTTTGATATATATTTTTGTCAAGAAGTTTACATGGGCCGCACCACGTTGTAAAAAAATCAATCATAACAATCTGATTTTTTTGTTTGGCAGCATTGAATGCAGACTCCGCGTCGCCGTTATGAAAACCGGGAAGCGTCTCCCCCGCCAGGCCGGAATAAACCGGCAGAAGAAAACTTAACAGAACAAGAATATTTTTCTTCATAGGATCCTATCTTTAAATGACGTCTTTACAACGAATTATTTACTTTTTGGTTTCAGTTCTTTTTCATGAATAGTATATGTCCAAATAAGCTTACCTTTAGAATCAAATGTTTCCATAGTTAATTTGCGGTCGTTTCTTTTTCCGGAAAACCGAATTACGCCGAAATTATGGAAATCGGTAACTAAGGTATTGGGGACCAGTTGCGGATTTGAAATTTTATTGGGTGCGCTCAGGCCGCTGGTAAATGGCGAAGAGGTAAAATCATATAATGTGTAAAAGTCAGGCAGTTCCGTCTTCAATAATTCCGTATGGTGCACATCGCCGCTGAGGAACAAGACTCCGGAGATGTTGTTGTCCTTAATAAAATTCAAAATGTCTGCGCGTTCCTTCTTGTAAAGATTGTACGACTCATAGGTCGTGTTCTCATTCAATACCTGATTGCCGCACACTATAACTTTGAAAGTGGCTTCGCTGCTTAACAGACAGTCTTTGAGCCAGGCCAGTTGTTCGCTGCCCAGCATGGTTTTTGCGCCGTCATCTTCGGCGTTGTCCGGAGAACGGTGAAATCGGTCGTCCAGCATAAAGAAATCCGCATCGCTCCACCGGAACTGGAAAAATACGCCGGGCGTTGAAGGCGATCCGTAATTTGGATTACCCCAATACAATTTGAAAGCTTCCAGCGTTTTGTACTTATGAGGATACGTTCGATCGCAATTATTGTAACCGTAGTCATGATCATCCCATATCGCGTAGTGATGGGTAGAGGACAGGAGCCGTCTTAATTCGGGCAATGCGCGCGTGTGGCGGTTACGGTGAAGAATGCCGCTCCAGCTGTTCCAGTCTGCCTCCCGTAAGTACGTATTATCGCCGAGCCATAACATTATATCCGGGTTCTTATCCGCAATGGCTTCTAGGATTTCGTAATGGCTGCCGTAAGGTGTTCCGGGCCGGTCATAGATGGGTTCATTTACGTACAAGCAGGAGCCGAAAGCGGCATAAAAATCCTGCGGATCGGTTCGCCATTCCCAAAGACTTTGAGTTTGAAACGTGAACGGATAATTATGATCTATAGGATCCTTATTGATCAGCACCTCGTAGTCGTACTTGGTTCCCGGCTCCAGATCGCCAACGGCTATGTGCGCGATAAAATCATTTTCTTTTAGAGTCACTATCGCATCGGTCGTTTTGGAAATTTTGGATACGGGCCGATCACGGGAAACTTGGGTCTTGTCCCAGTACTTAATCTGAACTTTTGCCGACTTCCTGGTCTGTACCCAAACCATCACTTCACGTTTTTCAGAATAGCCCAACATAGGTCCGGATTGTAACAGATCGTTTTGCGCATTGACTGGAAATACAACGACGCTCAGCAAGCATGTCAATATAAGAATTCGCATAACCGTAACTCCTGCAGTTAAATCATGTACACCCATATTAATAGAATCGCCCTAATTTTACAACATCAAAAAGTTCTCCCGAGATTGACATAATACCTTCTTGTGAAAGTGTCGGAGAATGAACATCCAAGATAGAGTGGTCCGACGATCGTATCCACGCCCAATAAAACCGAGTACGAATACTTTAAATCGTTTGCGCTAATCGATTCGTCGGTATTCCATGCATTGCCGTTTTCGGCAGCAAGCCCTGCATAAATCCCTTCGGAATACGGCGAGGGACTTTTGGATAGATGAAACATATAAATAGCCCTTCCGTACAGGTATCGGTCTCCGGTGATTTGGCGGGGATTGTATGCCGACAAATGAAGAAATCCCCCCAGCATCCATTGGTCGTAAACGGGAAGACGTGAACCAAGACTTGAACCGCCTTCCACAGAGAACATCCAGGTGTGTTTTCCGGCGGTGAACGTTTTTAAATATCCAAGACGCAAACCCTGGTAATTGGAGTCGGCGCCTAGCGATTTGCGGGACGAGTAATACTGAACAATGGAACTGCTTCCGAATTTCGGAAAACTTGGATTGTCCAAATTATCAAATCGTAATCGAGCTAAGATGCCTGCTCCGCGTATGGTGACATCAGGCAGATTTGATCCGACGGTGGCGGTTGCTTGTCCATACGTCCGGGTAAGCCCAACGCGCCCTTCTGCAGAATTGCTTATGGCAATACCGAGATCGGAACCAATGCGAAACTGGTATGCAGAATAGGTGGCCACCGCATCTGGAGACTGAGGCGAGAAGACGTTGGCTTGAAATCTCTCTGCAGAAAAATTCGGCGCTACAAAAAAAATCCCGCGATAATGGAGAGGTTGATAAAATTCCGTTTCATACTTCGGAAAATCTCCAATCCGTAACAGATGTTTCCATTCCCCTCCGCGGGTATTGAGTTTCGTCATTCTGTAAAGAGTCAGAAGGTGCAATGATCCTGCTCCTTCAAGATCCATCGACATCACCAGGCCAAATCGGAGATAATTTGGACCCCATGACTTGAGTTTTCCGTTTATCTGAAGAGCATAACGGCCGCTCTCTTCGAGCAAGTTAAAATCAACCTGTTCGTAGTCGCCCAATTCATATATGTCGTTCAGGTCCTTCCGGAGCTGCGCAAGATCAAGCGGCTTGCCGAGACTGGTCTTAAGGCGATGGTAAACGCGCCGGTCAGTCCGAAGATCGCCGCCCAATTGAATGTAATCAATTTGCATGGATTGCAGCGTGCGCCCATTTTTCGTATTCAAAAATTCGGCGTATTCCTCTGTGGAAACTGAATATCTGCAAAGCGATTCTTCTGCTGATCGCGCGGCTTTCTCGCCGATACGAATCGATTCTGCGAACCGCATGAAATCGCTGCCCCCGATATCGTCCAGTTTCGGCCTGATCAACACGTCTTTTTCACTCAAGGTAGCGACTTGTTCATCTACTGTCTTCTGCGTAAGCACATTGAAAACCTGAACGGTAATACCCATGATGGAACTGAGTTCATCCCGTTGTAGCAGCGGTTCGCCTACATCTACAGCGATTACAATATCGGCGCCCATCGCCCGCACGACGTCGATCGGAACATTATCTACCAATGCTCCGTCAACAAGGATCATTCCATTTATCTCAACCGGTGAAAAAACGGATGGAACG